>VBKY01000100.1:22895-23451 GCA_005879255.1 Deltaproteobacteria bacterium | reverse complement strand
TGGCGCCCGTGAGCAACGCCTGGAGACGCTCCGCGTTCGTCCCGATGGAGAGCCAGGTAATTTCGCAGTCCGGATTGACACCGTATTTGCGTAGCGCGTAGCGAAACAGAAAATCGCCCAGCGAGCCGATGCTCGAAGTCGCAATCTTCTTGCCGCGTAAATCTTCCGGCTTCCTGATTTCCGGCTTTACCACCAACTTGCTGCTCGCCACGGCGATGGTGTGGGCAACATTGACCAAGTCCGCGCCGTTGAGGTCTGCCAACATGACTTGCGGCAGCGCCACCGGCGCGGCCAAAAGGCTGCCGCCCAACAGTGCCTGTGAACTCTGGCCCGATCCGCGGAGCAAAACTATTTCGACATCGAGGCCGTTTTTCTCGTAGATCCTGGCTTCCTTAGCCAGCCAGGGAATCCACATTGCCGCCGACAACGCAGTCATTCCCCAACTGACTTTCTTGAGCGTCTTGTCTTGAGCAACACTCAAAGACGAGAGAAGGATAGCGCAACTGATCGCGGCAATGACGAACGTAGAGCGCGCCGCCATCAGCATCATGAAATT
>VBKY01000100.1:0-22887 GCA_005879255.1 Deltaproteobacteria bacterium | reverse complement strand
AATTTTCCATTATTCATTTTGACTCGTACAGCCTCTTGATAAACCCGCTCTTGTCCAACTCGCCGATGAAACTCGGATCGACGAACTCCTCCGGTTTGCGATTGCGGATTTCCGGCCTTGATTGCGCGACGTACTCGTAGGTCGCTTCCAGCCCTTTGGTGATTGGATACGGCACCGAGATAAAATCCTGCTTGTAGGTGTCATAGGAATTTTCCAGCATTTCCCGGTCCGTGATCTTCAACTGCTTGCTCAAAACCCGAATGGCGAAATCTTTGTTGTTCTTGAAGTATGCGATGCCTTCGACATGCGCTTTGACCATGCGCATCACGGTGTCCCGGTCTTCCAGGATGCTTCTTTTTCGTGTCACGATGGACATCGACGGGTAGACCACCTCTTTCCTGGCATCGAATAAGATCCGAAATCCCTTGCGCTCTCCCTGCAGATCGTAGGGGTATGACGCCTCGGTGGCATCCACTACTCCCGAGAATAACGCTTGTAACCGTTCCGGCGGGGCACCCATCGAAAGCCAGGTGATTTCCCGGTTCGGATCCACGCCGTGTTTGCGCAGGATATATTTGAAAAGAAAATCCCCCAGCGAGCCCAGGCTTGAAGTCGCAATCCGCTTACCGCGAAGGTCTTCAACTCTCTTAATCTCCGGCTTGACCAGCATCTTGGTCTGAACTCCGGGAACAGTATGAGCCACGTTGATCAGATCAGCGCCGCTAAGATCGGCGAGCATCACGGTGGGCAACGCCACCGGCGAGGCGAAAATGCTGCCGCCAAGGAGCGCCGCCGAAGTTTGGCCAGAGCCGCGCAGTAGGATCAATTGAACATCGAGCCCGTGTTTCTCGTAGAGCTTGGCTTCCTTGGCGATCCAGGGAATCCAATTTCCGCCGGAGAGAGAAGTTACGCCCCAGTTAATTTTCTTGAGAGGTTTGTCCTGAGCAGAAAGTCGCCCCGGAATAGCGAGAGCAAAAATGATTAAGGAAAAACAAATTGATTGCGCGATCGGTATCACGATGATTTCCTCCTCATGCCGCGCGCCAGCCGCCTTACCGCTGATGCTATTTTTGGCCGTAGAGCTTCTTGATAAACCCGCTTTTGTCCAGCTCGGCGATGAAGCTTGAGTCCATGAACTCTTCGGGCTTGCGGCCCCGGATTTCCGGTCTCGTTCCCGCGACGTATTCGTAAGTGGCCTCCAGCCCGTGCATGATCGGATAGGGCACGGATATGAAGTCCTCCTTGTAAATTTCGTAGGAACCTTCCAATAGGTCGCGGTCGGTGATTTTCAAATACTTGCTCAGGACCTTCAAGCTGAAGTCTTTGTGGGTCTTAAAATACGCGATGCCCTCAACATGGGATCTGACCATCCGCATCACCGTGTCGCGATCGTCTTGGATGTTCTTGCGACGCGTGACCACGGACATGGAAGGATAGACGACCTCTTTTCTCGCATCCCACAGAACTCTGAAGCCCTGTTTTTCGGCTGCGGCGTTCACCGGGTAGGAAAGATCACCGCCGTCGATGGCTCCGGACATCAGAGCTTGAAGAACCTCCGGCGGTCCTCCGACAGAGAGTAGGATCACATCCCTCACCGGTTCCAATCCATATTTTCTCATGATGTAGCGCTCGAGAAAGTCGCCGAGAGAGCCGAGACTGGAGATGCCGACTTTTTTGCCTTTAAGATCTTCAGGCTTCCTAATCTCCGGCCGAACCAGCAATTTGGTTTGGACTCCGGGCACGGTGTGAGCGACGGTGACCAAGTCTGCGCCACCCAGATCAGCGAGCATAACCGTCGGAGTCGTTACCGGAGCGCCAAAGATGCTTCTGCTAACAATCGCCGCTGAGGTCTGGCCCGACCCTCTGAGCAAAACTAACTCAACGTCGAGGCCATTTTTCTCGTAAATTCTAGCATCCTTGGCGATCCACGGAATCCAATTCGAGGCTGACATCGCGGTCACGCCCCAGCGGATCTTTTTGAGCGGCTTGTCTTGCGCCGGCCCATCGGCGCACCAGACTGCGGCACAAACGAACAGGGCCGGGACAATTCCACGAGCAAACATTTTCATGATTCGATCTCCACCCGAAAAATTTTGGCTACTGCGCGCCTAACGCTTAACGACAAACGGCTTGGCGAACCCGCTGTCCTCAATTTTCTTTAAATAACTGTGATCGTAGAAATCTTCGGGATTGGCCGTCGCGGCCTTGGGCTGGCCAGCGGCCAAAAACTGCAAGACCGCCTTAACACCGGCGACGCTGGCGTAAGGCATCACCGGCATAAGCTCGACGTAATAATCATATCCTTCTTCGGCCCGCGCCCGATCGTTCATCTTCATGAACTTCATGATGCCGGCGATCGCTTTTTCCTTTTGCGTGCGAAAGAAATGGAGCGACTCGATATAGCCCTTGAGAAAGTTCTCAACCAGCAGCGAGTGACTTTTGATATATCCTGCCATCCCTGCTATCGACGAGCCGGCGTACTCGATATCGGATTTCCGCAGGTCGATCAGCTCGCGAAAGCCTAATTGCTTCGCGATTCCGCTGAACGGCGGCGTCAGAGCGGTCGCGACGACTGAGCCGCGCTGTAGCGCGTTCATGCGCCCCTGCTGGCTCTCTCCGACGGAAATGAAGATAACATCCTTGCCCGGTTCCAATCCCCATTTGCGTAGAATTAAACGCAACGCGCTGTCGGCCGACGCGCCGGGCCGCGTCCCGGTTACAATTTTTCCCTTCAAGTCTTGCGGAGTTTTGATATCGGGAGACGCCATGATGCTGTACTCGAGCTTGCTCGACTGAACGGTGAGCATCGTAATATCCATCCCGCCGAGCCGCGCGCTGATCGTCGCCGTCGACCCGGCGGAAAGAAATTGCACGGAATTGGAAGTTACCGCCGCCAGCGAGTTCATCCCGCCGCCCATGTAAATCGGTTCGAGATCGACCCCGTACTTGGCAAAGACGCCAAACTGATGTCCGATCGGAATCACGCTGGTATTGACCGATATGGATCCGAGCGCGACGCGAATCTTCTCGCGTTGCTGAGCATCGCTTCTATGAGCAACCGTAAGAACGAAGAGAGCAGTGATCAAGCAAACAATAGAGCGCAATGGCTGTATAGTGGGTTGTCGTATACGTTGCATCGAGCCTCTACATTTAATTTCACTTTGCCGGACTACGCTGTGGTTGCTTATCTCGGATCGTTTTGGCACGGGCCTCCAGTTTTTCCGCCTCCGCCACTCGGCTGTTCTTGCGCAGGAACGCAGCGTAGTTCTCCAGGCTCGTCGCCACGTTAGGATGGTCAGGATCCAAAGAATTTTCCGATATTGAAAGCGCTCGCTTGTACAACCCCTCGGCGTCAGCATGCTTCCCTTGAGCTTCATAGAGCGACGCCAAGTTGGTGAGATTGATGGCCAACTCAGGGTTTTCGGGACCCAAAACCTGCTCTAAGATCATCACCGACCGCCGCTGCAATGGTTCGGCGTCACCATACTTGCCCTGAGCCTGGTAGAGCGTCGCTAGGTTGTTAAGGCTCGCGGCAACATCTAGGTGGTCCGGACCCAAAACTTTCTCCACAATTGCAAGCGACTTCCTCGAAAGCGGCTCGGCGTCAGCATACCTGCCTTGAAGCCAGTAGAGTGTCGCCAAACTGTAGAGACCTTGGACGACCAGAGAATGTTCCGGACCCAAAATCTTCTCCATCAGGGCTAGCGCCCGTTTGCGCAGCGGCTCGGCCTCAGCATACTTGTTTTGACTCTCGTAAAATTCCGCTAGATTGTTAAGGCTAATAGTCAATCGCCCATCTTCGGGTCCAAAGCGTTCGGCCAGTTGAAGAGCGCTCTTCCACATTTTCTCTGCGTCGATAGGTCGGCCTTCCGCGAGAGCTTTTCCGCCGGCTTCATCTAACTCCTTCCAGCGTACGTCATTCGCAGCTTCCTTTTGCGGATGAGCGGGAGGGGCAGTGAAAGCAAACGCCAGCGTAACAGCAAGTATGATACCTGCGCCGCTACTCTTCCTCATACTGCTCTTTGAGCTTCGCCACCACCGCTGGGTCGGCCAAGGTCGTGGTATCACCCAATGCTTGCCCGTCGGCGATGTCACGCAGCAATCGCCGCATGCTCTTGCCGCTACGCGTCTTGGGAAGCTCGGCGGCAAAAAAAATTTCATCAGGACGGGCGATCGGACCGATCTTCTTCGCCACACGAGCTTTGAGCTCGTCCATCAGTGTTGCCGCTCAAATGAATGGAAATCTTACCTTTTATTAAAATGTTAATCGGAACGACTTCAAGAAAATTTATCGCGCCAAGACGTGAACAGCGCAAAGAAAACAATTATTTCTCCCAACTTGGCGTGCTTTGCGTCTTTGCGCGAGGTATCTTTTTTCCGATTCCGTAAGCCAAACTCAAGCGAAAATTTCAAACATGTTTGGTTAGACCCGCTCCCTGTCCATGTACTCACTCGGCACCTTGCCCACTACTGCTATTCTGTCGCTCCAAACCGCTTGATTTCTTCTATCATCTCTTTGGAAAGACCCTTTGGAATCTCTCCGCGTCGAGCCTTTTCCGCTTGCACCATTCTCCGTATGGTCTCCACCACCTCCGGGTTGGCCAGCGTCGTGACGTCGCCCACATCCATGAAGTTAGAGACAGCGGCAATGACCCGGCGCATGATCTTTCCTGAACGGGTCTTGGGCATGTCAGGGACAAGCCAAACGTTTCGCGGACGGGCGACTTTACCGATTAGTTTGTCAATGGCGTCTTTAACCTTTTCTTCTACTCCCTTGCCGGGGTTGTAACCCGGTTTGAGCGCAATATACATCTCCGGGATCCGACCCCTTAACTCATCTATCGTCGGTACCACCGCTGCTTCGGCCACTTCGTCTACGGTAAGAGCGGCCGCCTCTAGTTCTTTAGTGCCCAATCGGTGACCGGCAACATTTATTACGTCGTCCACTCTCCCTAAAATCCGGAAGTATCCATCGGCGGCTTGCGTGGCTCCATCTCCCGCGAAGTAAGGCCAGTCGCGCCAGTCCTTGCTATCTTTATTTTTGCAATACTTTTCATAGTAGGTCTTTACGAAGCGCTCCGGGTCCCCCCATATGGTCTGGAACACCCCTGGCCACGGATTCCTAATACAGATGTTACCTGCCTTACCACTCCCAGCCTTAAGCTCTCTCCCTTCCTCATCATAGATTACCGGATAGATACCGAGCGCGCCGGGGCCACAACTTCCAGGCTTCATCGGTTGCAGCGCCGGCAACGTGCTACCAAGGAAGCCTCCGGTTTCCGTTTGCCACCAGGTGTCCACGATGACCGCTTCTCCCTTGCCCACTTCGTGGTAGTACCATCTCCACACCTCCGGCTCTATCGGCTCTCCCACGGTGGTCATATGTTTGAAATGATACTGGTACTTCTTGGGCTCCTCAGGACCTGCTTTCCTTAGCATGCGTATCGTAGTCGGCGCTGTATGGAATATGTTCACGCCCAGTCGCTCCGCTATCCTCCAGGCCCGCCCGGCATCCGGGTAGGTCGGTACGCCTTCATATGTGACACTGGTGGCGCAAAGAGCCAACGGACCATAAACGATGTAGGAGTGGCCTGTGATCCACCCTATATCGGCGAAGCACCAATAAACGTCCTCCGGGTGAATGTCCTGATAATACTTCGATGTGCCTGCAACATAGGCCAAATATCCGCCAGTGCTATGCTGACACCCCTTGGGCTTTGCCGTTGTACCGCTGGTGTACATCATGAACAGAGGAGCTTCAGCCGGCATCGATAAGGGCTCCACTCTCTGGCCACGATACTTCTTAAGCAATTCATCAACGAAGTAATCCCGACCCTTCACCATGGGCGTCGGGGAGGAGTACTTTCCAGGATAACGCCGCCAAACCAGGACTTTGTCCACACGAACGCCGTCCTTCGCCGCCACTTCAACCGCTTCGTCGGCTTTGATTTTTTGGTCGAGCAGTTCACCATTTCGGTAATAGCCATCCATAGTGACGAGAATATGGCTGCCGGAGTCCGCTATTCTGCCCCCGCAGGCTGCGCCACTGAATCCGCCAAATACCTGAGAGTGGATGACACCAAGCCTGGCACAAGCCAGCATCGAGACCGGCAGTGCCGGCACCATCGGCAAATGGAACGTCACCCTATCGCCGGCCTTGACTCCGCAAAAGTCTCTGAGGAGGGCGGCGAACTCATTCACTCTTACATAAAGCTCCTGATAAGTTATGTTCTCGGTCGGCTCATCCTCTAGCTCTGGCACCCAGATAAAGGCAGCTTTGTTTCTATTCTTCTCCAAGTGCCTGTCCACACAGTTGTAACACGCGTTCAACCTTCCGCCGACAAACCATTTCCAGAAAGGAGGGTTGCTGGTATCAAGCGTCGTATGCCAATACTGATCCCAGGAGAGCAGATCACCATACTCCTTGAAGCATTCAGGGAAATTCTTCTCGCTAAAGCGCTCGAAAATATCCGGATCAGAGCCATTGGCTTGACCAATAAATTTCGGTGACGGGTAGTAATAGTCTTCTTCCTTCCAGTGAACTGCAATCTGAGCTTCGGTGAGCTCAAGCCCTTCTTTTTTTTCGTCTTTCATAAGTTGCGTCTACCTCCTTTACTAAAATGGAAGCAAGATTAGATATATAATTGCCGTTGTAACCCCAGCCTCGTTATACAAACATCGTAAAACATGGCAAGTCCGTCAAGTCCCTCATCTTTTTGACGTGGCGATCGAGACAATTAAGACGCGTTTAGCTTGCCACCGATAAACCACTTGGCCCACGGGATGTCCCATTCGGAGAACTTTTTTGGCTTAAACCAGTGCAGCTCCTTGGCGGCCTTGGCCCAAAACGCTTGGGGGGTTTTTGCGCGCGGCGGTGAAGACGCTGGTATTTTTTACGTTGGCCGACTTTTTGAACTCTTTTGGTGGCGGAAAATTTCTTCTTTCGTCCAACAAAACCTCGATCGCCTTGTCTGCCATGGTGCAGCCTCCTCGACAAAATATTTACAGCACAACCGGGAAAACGTCACGGATTCTATTTAAGCCTCACCGGCTTCGCAAGAGGTGTTTGCCGCTCCCTGGAGAAGCACCGAGTGTTTGAATGCATGCGCGACTCCAAACCCGACGTCCGAAGTCTTAGCCTGGTTGACGCCGAATCGAGTTCTGGGATAGCGAATAACGGACAGCAGTTTCCCGAAGGTTATCATCCCCGAATGTTTTATCGGGGGTCCAGTCAGAGTTTCGCCTGGATTCCCGCTAAGAACATGCGGGAATGACGGACTGTAAGACAATTGGGAATCGCCTTCAATAAGCTGCCAGGAATTGACCAATAGAGATTAAAAGTATGAGGAGAAACCGCCTATGAACAAAGTCGCCGTCGTAACCGGAGGAGCTGGAGGCATTGGGCAAGCCGTCGCCGACCGCTTTGCCAGGGACAATTATAGGATCGTCATTCTCGATGTTAACGACGAAGCCGGCAAACAGGTCGTCGCCGATTTTCGGAAGCGCAGTGTCGAAATTTCATTTCATCGTGCCGATCTAACCCAGGAAACAGATGTGGAAGTTACCTTTGAGAAAATTAAGGCCGAGCATAGCCGCATCGATGTTCTCGTCAATGTCGCCGGGGGAAGTATGCATCGGCACAGATTCGAGGAATTTCCGCTAAAGGACTGGCAAGCCGTTGTCGATGCGAATCTCACGTCGACCTTTCTTTGTTGTCGGGCCGTCGTCGGGACGGTGAAAAATCAAAAGTCCGGCGCCATCGTCAACATCTCCTCGGACATCGCATTCAGCGGTAGTGAAAACCGCTCCGCCTACGCGGCCGCCAAAGCTGGCGTTCTCGGTCTAACGAAAACGCTCGCCTTGGAGCTCGCGACCTGCGGCGTCCGCGTCAACGCCGTGGCACCAGGGCGAATTGCAACCCCACGCGTGCGCGCCGCCTACTCGGACCAGGAGTGGGAAGAGTCCAATAAACGAATTCCCATGGGTCACCCCGGCGGACCCGAGGATGTCGCCGAAGCTGTCGCATTTTTGGCCAGCGACGCCGCCAAACACATGACGGGACAAACGGTCCATGTAAATGGCGGGAGGATAATGACGTAATTCGAAGTTGGGCCTCTATCTCGCCGCCTTCCGCGCCGCGATGATTTCGAGCATCTTTTCATCGCTGGTGTATTTGAAGTCCCAGGTTTTTCGCGCGCGGGCTTCCTCTTGCTTGGCGCTCTCGAGCAATTCAACGTCTTCTTTCGTGACAACGGAGGCGCCCTTTTTCTGGAGGATGTCGACCAGGCCCTCGATCTTCTCTTCCATTTCTCCGGCGGTCAAACCCTCCTTGGTGGCTAAGTATTCGTTGACTACCTTCATTCCCCTCTCGGCATCCTGCTTGGCGACGCCGATGAGGCCAACACTCGCATTGCGAGACCCGCCGCAGCTAAGAGCGGAATCTACCAGTCTTCTTTTTCGAATCGCATGCCGGTGGTTTCTGCGGCATATTTAATATCTTCCATCGACCATGGATTGCCACATGTAATAACAACACTGGTTGTTGGATCCATTCGGTCACGCAGAGTTTCGCGAGTCAGATGCTTCGGTAATGCCGGTTTGACGGTCTTCTCTAGAACCGCTTTCGCCTTTGCAACGTCGCCGCCGTTCGCCACAATCTGCTGCAAGTCCTGTTCTTCTTTGAGAGGCATCTCCAGCAGATAGCGCAGCATGTTATTCGCACGTCCCCTGCCGAGTTTCGGATCGTCCCAGTCGCGTTGGGTCGGCCGGCTCACCGACGGAACGTAGACGAAATCAAAGCGCTGCGCCGCCTCGATGTCCAGCAAGTCTTGGTAGTAATCCAGCTCTTCGTAAGTCCGGTTGGTATGGAGCAGCGTGTACCTGACGGAATTGCTCGTGCCTGACTTCGCCTCAAAGTCTAGCTGCTTCGCCATGGAGATAAACGGCGCTAAGCCGGTTCCCGTCCCGACCAAAATCACATTCTTAAAGCCGGCCGCCCGCTTGTCTAGCGTAAAGTCTCCCGCGATCTTTTCGTAATAGACCATCTTGTTGTCTGTCTCGGGAGCCATACGGAACATCGACTCGGTAAGTCTTCCCTTCACGCCCTTTTCATCGATTTCCAGAATAACGTAAAACTCCAAGTAGCCTTTTTCCTCGGTCTCAAACGGTGCGGAGGCGATCGAATAGGAGTGAGTAACCGCCCCGCGCCTGGGGATGCCCTGCGTATCGAGAACAGTCAGATATTGTACTTTGCCTCCATCTCCGACAACTTTCCTCGTCAGCCTGCAATCACTGCGCTGCAAGGCCATGTATTGACCGGCCTTATAACTCGGAAAATTGCTGGCACCTTCTGGCACGAGACGAAAGACTGCCAATATATCGGAAGAATATCGCCAGTAATTTGCCGTTCCGACCTTCTTTTCAGCCATACCACCACCCCTTATCCAAGTGATAACCCGAGGGTAAGACGAACTCCTGTTGTCGATGCTCCCAAGTCAGCAAACAATTATAGAAGTTCAATTCTGATTGGAGACCGGCCGGTCCTAAAACCTACCCGGACCAAGCGGCAAAAATCTAAGAGGATTCTACTGAAGTTCCCTTTTGCCTTCGTACTCTAACTCTGTGCCGCGCGAATCTTTGTGAGTGAAAGAGACCAGCTCCCAAGAGCCATCCTCGAGAGGTCCCTTCAGAATATAGGAGTTCTCGTCACTCCCGAGCACGCGGAAATAGCAGGCCTGCTCGCCGTACCATCGATCGACGCATGCTTCCACCTGAATGGTTCGGGTCCCTAGTGTAAACCGGGTTGGGCTTTCCTGCCCCTTTGAGTCGGCGTAAGATTCGACCTTAATTTTCATCGACAGCTCGCTTTTTTCCCGGAAATGGAAGAACGTAATATAACGTAAAATTTTCCATTTTCAAAGGAGCAATATGGAGACGATCGGCCAGCTAAAGAAGGATGTAGTCAGTGCCTGCCGTATCCTCTCTCGCCAAAAACTCGTCGAAGCATTCGGCCATGTCAGCGCTCGAATCCCTGCCACCGACCTTTTCCTAATGACGCCCCGAATCAGTCTCGACTTAGTCACGGAGAGCGACCTTCTCACGATGAATCTGAAAGGTAAAGTCATCGAAGGCGGGCAGACCGCGCCGTTCGAAGCCTGGTTGCACACAGCGATCATGAGGTCGAAGCCACGCGTCAACGCGATCACGCGGATTCATGCCCGCATGGCTAATATCTTCTCGGTGACCGATCGCAAGCTCGATCCGGTGCACAATCACGGCAGCTTTTTCGCCGGCGGCGTGCCGGTCTTTTCGACCCCGGATTTGATTTCGACGGCAAAATTAGGTGATGAAGTGGCCCAAGGCCTCGGCGATAAGCCGGCTATCCTGCTCAGAGGCAATGGCCAGGTCACTGTCGGCAGAACTATTCCCGAAGCGGTCATGATGGCGATCTACTTGGAGGAAGCTGCCGAAGTTCTCTATGGCGCGCTGCAGATTGGCGCACCGATCCCTTTGACGCCGGGTGAAGCAAAGCAACGCCAAATCGAAGCCTTGCCATCCGTCGACCTGGAGCGAGCGTGGAATTTTTTCAAGCTCCGCGCGGAGAGGGGCTAATGCGGGGCGTATGACAGATTGGCGAACTTACTCGAATTGGCGTTCCGGCCGCACCCCAGGAGGAGCGGGTTTGAAACCCTCCCTTACACGCCGGATGTTGGTTAGGCGGGCACGAATCGTCCGAGAAACTTGTGAAATGAACTACCCCGCAGCAAGCTGACGGGGTATCAGAACATAGCGATAAGATTTTATCCCAAAGGCGTCACCCCCGAATGTTTTAATCGGCGGTCCAGTCCCGGTCTCGCCTGGATTCCCGATAGAAGCATTCGGGAATGACGGACTCTAAGAGATCTCGAAATAGCTCTTTACGCAGCAAGCTGCGGGGAATCAAACCCGCAGTGATTAAAAAAACACGGCGCCCAGAGTGTGAGCGCCGTGCTTAAAGGGTTCGAGCGCGCGACTATTTGCCGGCGACTTCGAAGTTAACCTTCGCTTCTTCTTTCGCCTTGACCGTCACCTTTTGCGTGTTCTTGCCAAGTTTTTCGTGCCAAACTTCGACCGTGTAGCTGCCCGGGGGAACATCGGTCAGTTTGAAACTGCCCGAGTTATCGGTCACGGCGAAGTAAGGAGTTTCCGTGGCCACGAGCCAACCGTGCATCCAGCCGTGCACGTCGCATTTGACTTCAATCATTTCGGGCTTTTCGATTTTTACTTCCAAAGTTTTTTTGAACTTAGGCTGGGCCTGATTAAACGGGCTGTTCACCTTGCTGTAAGAGTGGATATTGTGAAGAATGCCGTCCGGGTTCAAGATCTCGATCGTGGATCCGGCTGGAAATGCCAAAACATGCGGATGATATTCGCACTCCTTTTGATCGAGAGTGACTTTCTTAACTTCGATCTTCTTACCCTTCTGGATGTCTGTGATGGTGATTACGGCGTTTACCAAATTACCATTATTGACCACCAGCGACTGATCCACCTTCGGCGTCTTCCCGCAAACTTCTTTATCCTTGCTGACATCCAATTTTTTCGGCGCGGGAGCGGTCCCTTTGAATTTCACGGTTCCGGAAATGCTGCCACCGTCCTTCACATCGCCGCTTTGATAAGCCGCCATAGCGGTTACCGGCAAGGCCACCAGGGCCGCCGACAAAACTATTGAGCCCAGTTTTTTCATAACAACCTCCTTCGCTATAAACCTAGCATCTAATTTGACGCATTTTAACCGTGGGTTATTCACTATTTTACCGGCTTGGCCTTCGCCACCACAGCGGGCGCCGTCGGCGCTGGAGCACCTTTGCCGATACTCATCAAATAATCCCGCAACGCCTCGATCTGCAAATCCTCTTTACCGCCTAAGATATTGTCAGGCCCGCCCGGATAAAAAGACGGCATTTTGGTTCCCGGCTGAACTTTTTGCGGATCCTTGAGCCACTTCAAGATCCAGTTCGGATTCAATCGCTGGCGCGCCAGCGTCAGATCGGGCGCCCACCCTTCCACCGGTCCTTCAGGTTTCTTGTCCCCTTGTTGATGGCAGCTGAAACAATTGAAGTAATCTTTCGAAACGAGCTGCTTCGCCGCTTCGATGTGTTCCGGCGGAATCTTCTTATCATCGATATACGCGAACGGAATTTCCACTTTCGAAAGACCGTTAAAATAGCTTATCAGTTGGTTCGTATGTTCGTCGGAGAGACCGAACGTCGGCATCCGAATTTCCAGCCAAGGACGGATCGGTACGGGCGCCTTCAAGAAACTGAAAAACCAGTTCGATTGTACCTTTTCGCCCTCGCCATTGAGCACGGGCGGCGCCAGCGATACATTTTCCTGATAGTATTTGCGAATGAATCCACCGCGCTTTTCAATCTCGTGGCAACCGACGCAATTATACTGCTGCATCAGGCGACGTCCTTCGACCACTTGTTGCACCCGTAGCCCCTGGTCCGCTAGATATCGCTGATTGACTTTGCGCTCGCGGAATCCGCCGAGCAAGATGCGCAGAGCCTTGATGTCCTCATCGGCAAGATCGAACTGCGGCATCAACTGCTCGATTCGTTCCGTCGCATAAATGCGTGGTGTTTTGAGTTTGTTATAGGTCCAGTCGTCCCAGGTTTCCTTGATGTCCGTTCGGTTGCCAAAGAAGAGTTCTTCTTTCGGCTTGGAGCCAAAAGTACTCAGTTCGGCGCCGATGCGCGATTCCTTCTCCATCCCTTTGATTTCATGGCAACCGAAACAGCCCCACTTACGCACCAGCGATTCGCCGCGCTTGATATTTTTCGGATCGGCTAGCTTTTCTTCAATTCCTGTCACGGCATCCGACTTGGCGCCTAAAGTCATCAGGTAAGTCGTAATTGCGATCGCTTCATCGTCAGTCAGACGCAGACTGGGCATCCGAGTGTCGGGCGAAAAGCCGCGCGGGTTTTTCAGCCAGTGGTAAACCCACTGAGGCCCGACTTTGGCCGCGATGTCCTTCAAATTTGGAACCAGATCTTTTTCTTTGCCCAGCGGCGTGGAAAATTCACCTTCGGCAAAACCGTGGCAGCCTTTGCAGCCGATCGTTTCGACGAGCTTTTTACCTTTGCCAACCTGGTTTTGATCACCCTCGCGAAATCCCGCAGGGATCGGATGCTCCTTTGTCCAAGTGTCGCCTTCTTCCCTGGACTGCGACCAGATGAAAGATGCGATCGCAATCGCATCGTCCTGTTTAAGATCGAAATTCGGCATCCGCGTGCGCGGGCGGAACTTGTGCGGGTTTTCAATCCAGCGCACTATCCAGCTGGGCTCGACCTTGGCACTGATCTTCAGCAGACTCGGCGCAATCTTGGGAATATTTTCGTAGCCCTTGACCAGATGGCATCCCGTACAGCCGATCTGTTCGAAAAGCCTTTGACCATCGGCGAGAAGCGGCGCATCCTCGGCAAATTTCTGCACGTCGAGATGACAAGATGTACAACTCGACTGGGCTTTGGCACCGCGCAGCAACGGGGCCTCCCACAGATGAAATTCGCCGTGGGCCTGTTCTTTACTGTTGACGGCGACGCCCTGGCCTTCATGGCAGCCGGTGCAACCGAATTTTTCCGGTGGATGAGCGTTATCGGCCAAGAGAACTTCGCGCCGCGGATGCGTCTTAAAAGGATGGGCTTCTTTTTCGAAACCGGGGCGATTGATCGCCAGATGGCAAGTTTGACAACGATCGACGCGCGCCACCGGCTGATCAAACCGGTTGCGGTCGAACTCGTCTAGGGACACTTGCTGAATTTTAGGAATCTTGCAACAGAAGGAAACCGGCCCGAGTTTGAGCATGACGTTTTCCATCACCCGGACCCATTTATCGCGCTCAGCCGTGATCTTGCCGAGCTCATCCTCGATCTCTTTAGTGGTCGAACGGATCTTTTTGATTTCCTCTCTGAGCTGCTCGCGGCGCGCGAGTGCGGGCTCGAGTTGCTTATCCAACTGAGCCTTCCTCTTGTCGAGCTCGGCGATTTCTTCCAGATAGGGTTTGGGATCGCGTTTTTGCTGGACCGCGTGATCGTGTTCGTACCAGGCTTCTTCCAATTCGCTTTTGACGTCCTTAACTTTTTGATCGACCTCTTGAAATTTAACCGTCGCCTGCTTTTCCTCGCTTTCCAGGGCCTTGAGTTTCCTGCCTAAATCGCCGTTGGATAGACTCGACTGGCGTTCGGCGAGTTTCTTAGATAGCTCTTGATACTTCGAATCGGTCTGGAGTTTTTTGTCTTCTTCAGCGTAAGCCGCTTGAGCTTTGCTATGGTCCAGGCGAAAAAAACGCGCCTGGATGCCTTTCCACGGCCGCCGCGTGACGTTGTCGTCCAAAAACGCCCATAAAGACAATGCCACGAGCAAAGCGACGCCGATAACAAAGACACTGCCGTAGGATTTTTTCTCTTCTTGCTGGTCGACGCCTCGTTCCGCCATCCCGACTCCCTTATGCTATCTTCCGCTCCAGCGTGCGGCCCAACGAAAAAACCCCGACACCGATTAACGCCAGCACGATTTCTTCAGCCATCGAAGAATTTTTCATGATGCCCACGAACAGGGCATAGCCGATATCGGCAAGCCCCAATGCTTGGAGAATCTTCGCCACGTAGAACATTTAAATGTTGATCCAAGGAGTGACTAAGACATACTTGACATTGAACAGCAGTCGCAGGGCCATTTTTGCGGGAAGCGAAAACATCAAAGCAATGAGCGCCGCCACGATTGAAAAACGCACCATGCCCCAGCGCTCGAGAAATTCTTTGCCTTTGATCTTTAGAACGAAAAGGTAGAACCCTGATATGGCAGCGACAAAATAACCGCCGATCATCACTAGACTGAACACCGCCGACCACCAGTAATTGCGAAACCCGACGAGATAAGGCAGATCGACGTTGGTCAGCGCCACGACCTTATGCGGATCCCATTTCTGCCACGGCCAGAATAGGTTCCATCCGGGACCGCGAAAGAAAGTTCCGATGATGATCATACTAACCCAGAGGATGTGGAATCCGAAAACAAAAGTGAGGATCTCCCATTTTCGGTCCTTGAAACAGTAGTAGCCGTTTCCTTTTGGATTGATATCGATAAACGGGACCACCATCAGGCCGACTATGATGAGACTCGGCAGCACAACGCCGGCGTGCCAAGGATCGAAGTAAACCAGCATCTCTTGCAAGCCAAGAAAATACCAGGGCGCCTTCGACGGATTCGGCGTGCGCGTCGGGTTCGCCGCCTCTTCCAACGGCGCGTCGACCACCAGGGCCCATAAAGTCAATCCGACGAGGACAAATAGCGCGCAAAGAAACTCCATGCGCACCAGGTGCGGCCAAGTATGAACCTTGTCATCAACCGGAAGTTTTTTTTCGCGAGCGACCTCTGCCATTTGCGTGCCTCGAATTTGAATTGCCTATAGAGAGGGACCGGAAAAGCCGTCACGGCGAATGCGCCAGAAATGCACGGCCATTAGAATACTGGCGACGAGCGGGATAAAGATGCAGTGCAAAATATAGAAGCGCAGCAGCGTGTGCGGGCCGATTTCGCCGCCGCCGAACAAGAATGCGCGAGCGTCGTAGATCGGATTGGCGCCGACGAAATCCGCGAACGGACCTTCGTAGCCCAACAGCGGCGTAGCGCGCGCCATGTTGGAACCGACGGTAACGGCCCAAATCGCCAGCTGATCCCACGGCAGGAGATAGCCGGTAAAACTCAAAAGCAGCGTCAGCACCAGCAAGAGCACGCCGACAATCCAGTTAAACTCACGCGGCGGTTTGTACGAGCCGGTGAGAAAGACCCGAAACATATGCAGCCAAACGAACACGATCATCGCGTGGGCCGACCAGCGATGCATGTTGCGCATCAGCATGCCGAAAGGCATATCGAATTCGAGATACTTCATGTCCGCGTAGGCATACTCGGCCACAGGGCGGTAGTAAAACATAAGGTAAATACCGGTCACCACGGTAACCAGAAACATCAAGAACGTGAGACCGCCCATGCACCAGGTAAAACGCATGCGGACCGCATGGCGGCGCACCTTGGCGGGATGGAGATGAAGAAAAACGTTCGCGGTCACCATCATTACGCGGTTACGCGGCGTGTCTTCGTAACCGTGGCGAAAAATCGATCTCCAAACGTGACTCTCAACGATATCGGTTTTGATCTTATCGAAAAGGCTCATGTGATTATCCGTTAAACCTTGATGACACTGTCGGCATACTGTTCATCGGGCTCCGTGCCGGGAGCCATTTTGAAAACTTTGCCCTTATCGACGACGAGCTGGCCGTCGTCGCCGACCGTCACTTTGAAGCGGTCGAGCGGCCGCGGCGCCGGCCCTTCGAAGTTCAAGCCGGTTTTGAAGAAGCCGCTACCGTGGCAGGGGCACTTAAATTTATTTTCAGCGTTCAGCCAGCGCGGGGTGCATCCAAGATGGGTGCATTTGGCGAAAATTGCGTAAATGCCCCTTTCCTCGCGCACGATCCAGACGCGCTGATCCTGCTTGTACTTCTCGCTGACCTCCCCGACCGCATAATCGGAAGGAAAACCAGCCTTAAAGCTTGAAGGCGGCTGGAACAGCACGCGCGGGAACGCCGAGCGGATAAAACCTAAAAGAGTCAAACCGCCGAAGATGCCGACGCCGCCCCATCCGAGCCGCGTAAAAAAGTCTCGCCGCGACCAAATTCCTCGTTTCTCTTTCGCCTGCTCTGCCATAATTAGTCTATCCTTTAAACCAGCTGATCAGGGCGCCCCAAACTACAAAAATCACTCCACCGAGCATCAACACCAACCCGACCGGCCCAAAGACAAATGACAACCCGGCACCCAAAACAAAAATCAGCACGCCGGTTCCCAGGGGATTGAAGGGCGCCGGAGCCGATCCCGCCGCGGCTGCTTCATCGGCGCCCTTGTGGATGAACTCCTCGCGGATAAGCGCGAATGCCAGCTCTTTGAGATCGTCGCGCCGTTCAGGGTCGGCCCCCTGAATCAGACGACCAAGCTCTTGAGCTAACCTTTCGATCTCTTGTTCACGCGCTTCGGGCGCTAAATTGGCAGGATCAGATGTCACCTGAGATTAGAATTGTTGATTATTATAGAAATTTTTCTTTGTCAACAATCACCGTCGAACGCTGCCTATCGGCTGAGCAAAACCATGGCGGTTACGGCCACCCCTTTGCCTTGGCCAGTCCAACCAAGCTTTTCCGTGGTGGTCGCTTTGACGCTTATCCTGCTTTCGGCAATGTTACACAGGCTGGCAACGCTTTTTCTGATCCGCGAATAGTGCGGCGAAAGTTTGGGTCGCTCGGCAACCACGGTCATGTCGGCATTGACGAGCTTAAACCGCATTCGGCGCATGATGCGGAGCACCTCCGCCAACAGTTTGCCGCTTGCGATGTCTTTGTAGCGGGGATCGCTATCGGGAAAATGGCTGCCGATATCGCCGTCGGCCATTGCGCCAAGCAGCGCATTCATCAGCGCATGCAATACCGCGTCGGCGTCCGAGTGCCCGGCAAGACCTTGGCTGTGGGGAATTTCGACTCCGCCTAAAATGAGCTTGCGGCCGCGGCGAAAACGGTGAACGTCGAAGCCGTGACCAATGCGAAATTCCTTTGGCATGACTTAGAACCTTGATCCTTTTTACTTCACGCCGGCATCATCACCCGAAGCTTAGGAACAATCAATCGCCTGCGTCGGACCGCCGCTCGAATCCATTGCCGAATTCATGTCCGGCTGGAGTTGATTAACACCTTGGGGTATAATTCGTCCCAAGCAAGAATCAATGCTATTACGAATGCTCTTTATCTTCCTGTTGCTATTCGTCGCGCTGCCACTTTACACGGTACTTTCCGGACAAGCGCCGTTGGGTCGTGATTTCCGCACCGCTGATCGTTCCAGCGCCGGCATCGCGCCGAGCGCTGAGACTACTGCCGAAGCCGTCGTGCAAGTCTATTACGCGCGGGCGCTCAACTGGCGCGGCATCTTCGGTGTCCATACCTGGATTGCCACCAAACCGGAAAATGCCGCCGAATACACCATTCACCAAGTCATTGGTTGGCGCTTATATCGCGGTCTTCCTGCCGTGGCTTCTACGCCGGGAATTCCGGACGGTCGATGGTTCGGTAACGAACCAACGCTCGTCGCCGAGCTAAGGGGCGAGCCTGCCTCCCTTGCCATCCCCAAGATCATCGCAGCTGTCGCCAGCTATCCTTACCCGAACGAATACAAGGTTTGGCCGGGCCCCAACAGCAACACCTTCATGGCCTATATCGGGCGACAGGTGCCCGAACTCCACATGGATCTTCCGGCAACAGCCATTGGCAAAGACTATCCAAGCAACGGCTCTTTGCTGGACCGCACGCCCAGCGGCACGGGTTACCAACTCTCGATGTTGGGAGTGCTGGGGCTGTCGATGGCTCGTGAAGAAGGCGTCGAACTGAACTTGCTCGGCTTGAGCTTCGGTATCGATTTTTACAAGCCCGCCTTGAAACTTCCGTTCATCGGCCGGATCGGCGCTGGCGAACACTAGTTCCGCTCCGCCACGCGATCATTCGTAAATCAGCCGAATGACGGTAAGCCGCCCAACCTTAACTCCATACCGCGTCTTGGTTTTTGCCGCGACCGTTTTTACCGTCGCGTCATGGATTTTTTTATTCGACAACAACCTGATCTCCCAGCCCGACAGATTCCAAGAATCCGATTACATAATGACCTTTTATGTCGCCGGTCATCTTTTGGCGACAGGAAGAGAATCAGACCTCTATCCGGCGCCTTCCGCCGAATCTTTTGTCGGCGAGTCATTTGACCGAGCCGCCCATTCACTACTCGCTAGCCTCCCCGCAGCAACCACCGCGATTTACATGTACAGCCCTCTGGTCGCTGGGATATTCGTCCCGTTGAGCTACGCAGATCCCAACTCATCGCTGTTCATTTGGCAAGTATTGTCCGTGTTAGCGTTAGCTCTCAGCTGCTATCTCCTCTCTCGCGCCATGAATGTAAAATTTAGCGATAGTTTCTTTCTTAGCTCGCTCTTCGGACCGGTTTTCATCACGTTGTGGGGCGGCCAACTCGGTCTTGTGTTGGGTCTATTACCGCTTTGCGTCGGTTATGTCTTGTTGCTGGGGCATCACTCGCTGCTCGCTGGAGTGGTTTGGTCGGTTCTCAGTTTAAAGCCCCAGTACTTTCCAGCCGCCGCGTTCGTCGCTCTAGTTCTCAGCCTTGGAAACTTCAGAATAGCCCTTGGTCTGGCGCTGGGAGTCGCGGGCTTCGTCGTTGCTAATTTGCTTCTGTTCTCTCCGGCGCTGGTGTCCAACTGGCTGGCTAGCCATCGGCTCAGCGACACGTTGTTTACTCACGCACAATACGGCATTCCAGCCCACCTGATCACTAGTCTTCCGGCCGATTTGCTGCTCTTGCTACCCGCCACGGTCCGCGCAGATTTGAAGTGGCCAGTGTATGCCGGCGCTTTGTTTCTCTGGGGCATCGGTTTTTGGACTTGTTGGCGAGTGCAGCACGGAAGCTGGGACGAGCGAACGAAAATCACCCTAACGCTAGTGATCGGATTGTTTCTCTCGAGCGTGGCACTACCGCATTTACTCTATTATGACCTTTGCGTACTCATTCCTGCTGGCTTTGCACTTGCCGCAAAGAATGACATCATTCCGCAGGCGATCCCGTTGAGAAAGTTGGCGTTGACGGGCTGGCTCACTATCAGCCTTTACTTGCCAATGTTTTTGATCATTAAGCCGCGCATAGGAATGGCATTGACATTGGAACTGATTTTACTCGGTCTGCTTTGCTGTCTTCTGGTCCGCATCAATCACCCAACGCTTTCAACCGCGGCGTAATTTGGTCATGGCACCGACCCAGCCGCTCCTCACCATCATAATTCCCGCATACCAAGAAGAAAAACGACTCGGCCCCACTCTTGACGAGTTGAGTAAGTACTTTGAAAATCGGCCTGCGGATGAAACGGAAATCGTGGTCGTGTCGGGAGGCTCGACCGATGGAACGGTCGGCGTCTCGCGACGATTTCAAAATAAGATTGCCGCTTGTCTCCGCGTCCTCGACCTCCCCCTTGCGCGTGGAAAAGGCGCGGCTGTTAGAGCCGGCATGCTTGAAGCCACGGGCAAGTTTGTTCTCTTTACCGACGCGGATCTGGCCTATCAGCCGAACCTCTTCGATGACTTCGTCAGGCGATTACAAGCGGGAGCGGATGTCGTGATCGCCCAAAGAGCCGGTGCAACAAGATACTCAGGGTTCTGGCGGCATTTCATTGCTGTGGCGTCGCGTTTCGTCTTCGAAAGATTCATTACTCCGGGGATCGGCGACACCCAAGCCGGATTGAAAGCATTCACCCACGCTGCGGCCAAAGATCTTTTTAGCAAGCAAAAGATTGACGGTTTTCTTTTTGATCTTGAAATTCTCATGTTGGCTCGCCGCGGCCAGTACAGAATCGAGAAAGTATTTGTCGACTGGCAAGACAAACCAGGTTCAACGGTCCATCTGGCCCGTGAGTCCGCCCGAGGGGTTGTGGATCTGATGAAAATCTACTGGCGCTTAGGATCCGGACAATATCGGTAGCGGCATTCGAGCGGCGCGGGCTATTTTTATCCCGGACCTCTATTATAGCGATGAGGCACTCGCGTAAAAGAGTACTGCCCGAATATGATGATATTATCAAGAAATACCCCGCCACCAAGCCATTAACTTTGGAAAGTAGCTATGCAAACTAAGCCTAAAGAAATACACTTTCATGCATAGTGTCGGGACCAAAAGAAGCCTGCTGAGACCAAGACAGCATATGAGCAAGAACCCGCGTACAAGCTAAAGATCGATCACGATTGCAAAAGATAGCGCGAGACGTCAAGTTGGGAACAAACGTCCAGATCCAAGATTTTGTTAACCTCTACGGATGTGAAATCGGTGATAATACCAAGATTGGACCTTTCGTCGAAATTCAAAAGAGAGTTCGTGTCGGCCGAAACTGCAAGATCTCAAGCCACTCATTCATCTGCGAGGGGGTTAACATTGACGATGAAGTCTTCGTCGGACATCATCAACGACCGTTATCCGAAAGCGACGACGGAAGGCGGTCAATTGCAAACGGAGAGAGACTGGATTGTTATCCCCACATCGGTCGGAAAGACGGCTTCAATTGGCTCGGGTGCGGTGATTCTTTGTGGCATAAAAATCGGCGAAGGCTCTATAATCGGCGCCAGGAGCGTAGTCACCAAAAACGTTAGCCCCTATGAAATAGTCGCAGGAAACCCTGCCCATGTTCTTCGCAGATTGCCAAAAAAATGACTGACCGTGCGCCAAATGCAATTCACCTGGTGGATTTGACGCGCCAGTACGCGGCCATCAAGGGCGAAATTGACGCGGCGATTCAGCAGACATTGAATCGCGGGACGTTCGCCTCGAATCAATCCGTGGCTGCGTTTGAGGAGGAATTCGCCCAATATTGCGGCGTAAAGCATTGCGTGTGTGTAAACTCGGGTACCAGCGCATTGCACCTGGCGATGATCGCGAGCGAGGTCCACGCCGGCGACGAAGTGATAACCGTCCCATTCACTTTTGTTGCCACGGCATGGGCGATCTCTTATGTCGGCGCACGGCCGGTTTTCGTCGACATTGAGCCATGGGGTTGCAATTTGGACGCCGAAAAACTCGCTCGCGCTATCGGACCGAAAACTCGCGCCGTAGTTCCGGTTCATCTCTACGGCCAAATGGCCGACCTTGAACCCATACGTGAACTTTGTGAGAAGAACGGGCTGGCGCTTATCGAAGACGCCGCCCAGGCCCATGGAGGCGAATACAAGGGACAACGAGCGGGCGGGTACGGTCATATCGGTTGCTTTAGTTTTTATCCGACGAAGAATTTGGGAGCTTGTGGCGAGAGTGGTGCGATTACGACCAACGATGAAAAAATTGCTGAGCGAATTCGTCACCTGCGCGATCATGCGCAGACGAGCAAATACCGGCACGAAGAGCTTGGTTTCAATTATCGGATGGACGAGATGCAAGGAGCCATACTCCGCGTGAAGCTCCGTTATCTCGAGGATTGGAATGCAGCCCGATCCAGGATAGCGAGATACTATATAAACAAACTAACCGAAACGCCCCTCGTGCTCCCATCCGAGTTGCCGGATAGACGGCACGTGTGGCACCTCTTTGTTGTACGCGCACCGGACCGGGATAAACTTCGCCAGGAACTCTCAAAAGCCTCCATCGACGCGGGATTGCACTATCCGATTCCGCTCCACCTTCAACCGGCATATCGTCACCTGGGCTACCGACAGGGTGACTTTCCGACCGCGGAGCAGATCGCCCGTGAGTGTTTGAGCCTACCCCTTTACCCAGAGCTTGAAGAATCCGAAATCAACCGCGTCTGCGACGTGGTGGCGTCTTCAGCGTGATAGTTTCCAACAGGCGCCAGAGCGTTCGAGCTTTTACCATCGTTGGCCATTTTTCGGAACCGGCACCAGGCTGACAACGGCGCCGATGAAAGCGATTACAGCAGCAGCAAGATAAGTGTAGCGATACCCCCGTAAGAATGCGCCAAGAAGCAACGCGTCGGCGTCGATTACCGATCCGCTACGAAGATTTTCCAACGATGTTTGGCCGGTCGCTTTCAACAGGTAACCACTAACGATGGTCGTGGCCAGGGTCGCGCCTATGGAATAGCCGAGGCTGCGCACGATGGAAAGAAAAGCCGAGCCCACCCCTAAGCGCTCTCGCCGCACTGCCGTCATCAGCAAATTGTTGTTCGGTGTTTGAAAGAAACCCATTCCGACGCCCAATAGACTCAAACCCAGGATCACGGCAAAATACGAACTGTCGACGGAGAGAGCG
>VBKY01000734.1:855-2675 GCA_005879255.1 Deltaproteobacteria bacterium | reverse complement strand
CCCTTGACTCATGTTTTACCTCCTCATTGGCATTGTCATGCCGTTTCGTTTAATGACACGTTCTGTGAGCGTCTCGCTCAAAATTGCCGCGGGTCGAACGATCTTCGTTACTGACGCGCATCGCGACGATGGAAAGCGTTACGTCGTGCACGCGGATGAAAAGCTCACGGCGTTTGTGGAACTGGGATCGGCGATTCGCGCGGCCAGTTAATAAAATCAGTGGCCGCGTGCCGAAGCCGGCATCTCCGCTTCTGCTTCGGCCGCCCCGCCAAAAGAGAAGGAGAACACCGCAAACATTTGCACCGCGGGCGTGTGATCATTGCAACCGAAAAGGGGAGAGAGATCAAAGCGCACGCTCTTTGTTGGGCGCCATGCCAATGTGGGGCCGATCACCAGACCTTTTATTGTGCGATCAGGTTCTATTGTCTCGCCGCCGCTGCGATATTGCATTTCAAGCCCGACCTCCAGCTTCTCATCCGGTAAAAGGACTGGAACTTCGACGCTCTGCGCGAAACCGGCGCTCGTGCTTTCTTTACCGCCAAATTCGCGGTCAACAAAGATGTTCATCGCCCACTCGATCAAGTTGGGAAAGTCGTGCGAGATCAGCAGCGCGAGTTCGCCCGAATTCTGCGATGTATCGCCAAAGGCGAAGCGGTATTCAGCTGAAATCGTGGGATTGAGCGGAAGCTTGTTCCAATTAGCCAATGCGTAACGCGCTTCGAGAGTGAAACTCCGGTCGAAAGTATCTCCGGCGAAATGTTCGACTTGGTTTTGCACTCCGACAGTGAAGCGTGCAGGCAGCCCCATTTCGACTTCTTGCCTGAAAAGCTGAACCGGTAAGCCGTGGCGGAAGATATCGCCTTCGTATCCACCTTCAAGTTCAAAGCTGAAAGGTGAAAGCACATACGACTTCGTCAGCGTCGAAATACGACCATGCGACAGATCTGGCGGAGCACCGTAAGCACTCGGTATTTCCCCGGCTTCCGCCCGAACAACAACCTGCGGGTTCTCTGTCTCTTGCGCACTTGCCGCAGTAGCCCCCAAGAGCAGAACGCCGAGCGTGGCGTGGGCCAGAGTAAAGATTCTCTTTGTTGACATTCGGTGTCAGCGGCGCAGGGGCCTTCACCATTTAACGAGATAAAACACTCGGCTACCACTCTTTGAAATCGCCAGTGTGCTCGTGCGTCTCAATCACGTTGCGAGTGTTGTCTTTATTTAGTGTACCAATACGCAAAGACAATGAACGCTATGCACACAGCCAACGGACTAAAGGCAATCAGTAGGTGTAAAAGAGTGTCCATCTGGGGGTACGTTGCTCTCACTTATCTTTTCGTAGAGCGCAGTAACGCTGGACGTTTCAAGCCAATGAAAAGCTTGTTATCGGCCGGATCCTGTTCGCTTTTCTATAACAACCGACCGAATGGCAGAGCATCAGAAATCAGATCGATGCCGCGATGATCTTTGCTCGGGCGGACTGCAGGAGCAATTTTCACCAGAAAAAAAAGGTATCGACTCTTTCCGCCGGGAGCTCCATCATCCGTCTCGCGTCAAGTCTTCCAGCAGCTCCCCTCGCGCCCCTGACATTCTTGCCGCTGGGGAAAAGCTGCGAAGGGTTCATTCGCAAAGAACAATCAATCGCAAAAACGAATGGAAAAACCCATGAAAAGAATAGCAGAATCCCTTTATGGTTGGAAAAACGCCCTCGCAACGCTTGGCGTCGTCGTTCTGTTTTGTTCAACTACAACCTTTGCGTCATTTCCACCGGGATTTTCGTCAGAGATTGTTCAGGTTAAGTTTAAGGAAGGTACTGACGTGCATCC
>VBKY01000734.1:0-834 GCA_005879255.1 Deltaproteobacteria bacterium | reverse complement strand
TGCCTCCAGATCTTTTGACCTCAGTAGAACGCATCACACGGCTTTTTACTTTGTCGGAGGACGAGATCGATAGGTTAAGGGCTATGGGAGAGCAAGTCTCGAGAAACCCTCTGCCAAACTTGAATTTGTGGTTTCAGATAATTTTGAAACCTGGCACTAATGCCGCTACCTTTATTGAGAATCTCGGGAGGCTGGATAGCGTAGAAACCGCCGAACCAGCTCCTTTAGCAGCGCCGCCGCCAGCGATTACACCCGACTTCACACCAAATCAAGGTTATCTCGGTCCGGCTCCCGACGGTATCGATGCGATTTTTTCAGCGACGATTCCGGGCGGCAACGGCAATGGTATCAAATTATATGACGTTGAATATAACACTTGGAACCAAACGCACGAAGATTTAAGCAAGGCTAATGGAGTCCCTTTGCTGCTGAATCCGGGAGATTCAGCCCCTGATACTTTTCATGATGATCATGGTACAGCTGTTCTTGGCGAAGTGATAGCAGATAACGATGCTAAAGGTGTTACCGGCATCTCGTGGGGGGCCGACGTCGGCTTAGCCCCTACTCTAACCGTGAACCTAGGTTATAACCCGGCCAACGCCCTTCTCCTGGCTGTCGATGATGGCTCGCCAGGGGATGTGATCCTGATTGAGAACCAGACCGCTGTGTGTGGAGGTGAATGTGGTGAGGATCAGGTCGGATGTGGGCCGCTTGAGTGGATTCAGTCGGTCTTCGATGTGATTCAAACCGCGGCGGTAAGTCACATTACGGTAGTGGAAACAGTCGGAAACGGGGGTGTGGATCTAGACCAACCTGCCTGCGACCACAAGTTTG
>VBKY01000166.1 GCA_005879255.1 Deltaproteobacteria bacterium | reverse complement strand
AAGCTGGCGCTATGAGTGCCAATTTTGTACCGCTGCCATCCAGGCAATCAACGATAGGCTTCGAGGCCTGAGTAAAGAACAGGAGTAGAAAATGGGATTAGCCCAATTATGCATATGCTTCCTAACCATTGGGTTGAGACCGACAGAGCTCTCGTCAATAGGTGGGTAAAAAGAAATTAGGCGGCGACCCTGATTTCCTTTCCGTTATCGTACTTTTTTCCTTCAGCGACTTTCTCCACGAGATTGGGCGCATTAAGTTTTCTGAAACTCATTTCTGCCACGATCAGCGTTTTCCAAATCAAGCAGGTGGCGTTGATCTGCGATTTAAACCGTCTAGAAGCTGTCGTTCTCAGCCGTACCCGTGAAAAAGGCGATTCCACCACGTTGGATGTCCTCAAGTGTTTCCAATGCTCACGGGGAAAATCATAGTAGGTTGTCAACCTCTCCCAGTTCTCTACCACCGTCTTGAGCGCTTTGGGATTGTGCCGAAACGCTTGCTCGAATTTCTTTCGCTCCCTTAACGCCTCCTGCCGACTTTCGCCATACATCATGGCGGTAAGATGACTCTTGGCTTGGATCTGCTCCTTCTTGCTCACTGCATCGATCACGTTGAGCATTTTATGATTCCAGCAAAGCTGCTCCTGGGCTTGGGGATAAACCTCGCCCACCCCAGCCCATAATCCCAGGTTTCCATCGCCGACAAATAGCCGGGCGCTTTTTACCCCTCGCAATTTCAATTGCCGTAGCACCAAAGCCCACGACTCCTTGCTCTCGCGATAGCCGGGCTCCAAGGCCAAAAATCGCTTGCTGCCATCCCTCTCAACCCCGATCACTACCAACAAGGCTGCCTTCTCCTTACCCAGCCCCGCTTTCACATAGATCCCATCGGCCCAAAAATAAGCCCAATCCGTCTCTGTGATCAGCGCACCCTTCCACTGCTCGTATTCTCCTTGCCACTTCTCCTTGAGTCGCTGTAAAGACGTTGCCGATAGCGGCGCTCCTTCTCCCAGTAGCCCTCTCAATGCCAATTCAAAATCTCCACTGGCCAACCCATGAAGATAAAGCTCCGGGACTAGGTCGCGTACCTCTTTAGTCTGTCGCTTGAACAACGGCAATACCTTCGAGATAAACCGCTCATCGAGATTTCTCACCCGTGGTCGGCGAATCTCGATGGTCCCCAGGCTCAATGTAAAACGCCTCTTCTTACCGTAGCCATTGCGATACCCAGGCTGCTCTTTCGGATTACCTCTGCGCTCGCTCTTCCCCCGACCCAACCACTCGGTCACTTCCTGCTCCAACAAATCCTGCAAGTGCTCACGGATCTTCCCCCGTGCAAATTCCTCCAACTCCCGATAACAAACTTCCTTTGACTCTACCCTCTCTCTGTGTTTCTCTTTCATCGGCGTATCCTTTCTCTGCCTGCTCCAACAGGCAGCCTTTCGTTTCAAAGTCTACGAAAGGGTACGCCTACCTATTTCCTGTTTCCACACTTTTTGATTATAGCTCGTAGCGACTCGCGATTTGCTCTAATGATTACGTAAAATGGCTCACGCTAAATCGCTAAGAGTGATCGGCCAATCGTTGGAGGTCGCCAGGGCTGCGGCTTTCGAGTTGGAGAATGACGGTCAATCCTATGTCGTGCGCAGCGATTCCCTGACTCAAACGGGCGAATGGATTTTGCAAAATGCCCTTAGCGAAAACAAATTTTCCGAGCGACGCACTCGCTCACCAACAGTTAAGCGGTCGTTGCGTTTCAGTCCACCCGATATTTCACGGCTTGACGCAAAGGGACAAAAGAGAAGGCGAAATCAGACTTCTTCACGGATGGAGTCAAGTAAGCTGTCTCAGCTTTTACGTACTCTGGGCGATCATCTCGACAGAACCGGGGTAAGCGCGTTTCATATTTTTTGGTCGCCTGATTCTATTTTTGTCGATTACCAGAGACCAGACGGCGAGAGTGACTCAAGAACGTTTACTCCGGAAAAACTGCAGCAGCTTGGGTTGCATACGAGATTCCGACGGTCCAGCCGCCCCTGAACGATTTCAGTTATCGAGATGATTTCGAGCATTGGGTGAACACGGTTTCGGCTCCGTTTCGGCCTGGCGTACCGTTCGCCGAAATTATATAAAATTACGGTGGCATCAGCTTCGGTAAAGATCGGAGGCAAGCAGCTTGCACTCTCCAATCTTGACAAGATCATGTACCCCCAGACCGGCTTCACTAAGGGCCAGGTCATCGACTATTACACTGGTATAGCGCGCTACATTCTGCCCCATCTTAAAAATCGTCCCATCACCCAGAAGCGGTTTCCGGACGGAATCGACCGGCAGCACTTTTATGAAAAGAACGCCCCTTCGTTTACGCCTCCCTGGATAGAGACGTTTCCGATCTCCCGCTCGAGCGAGGAATCGGTGATCAACTATATTCTGATCAACGATCTTCCGACTCTGATTTGGTCCGCCAACATGGCGAACCTGGAGTTGCATCCATTTCTAGCGCAGGCTCCCTATATTGAACGGCCCACGATGGTTGTTTTTGATCTCGACCCCGGTGCGGGAGCGGATATCTTAAATTCCTGCGAGGTAGCCTTTCTCGTCAAAGATTTATTGGATCGACTCAATCTCAAGTCGTTCGTAAAGGTGTCTGGCTCCAAAGGCATCCACTTGCACGTGCCGCTGAACACGAAAGTAACCTATGAAGCGACCCAACCTTTCGCCAAGAGCATTGCTGAGTTGCTCGAGCAAGAACATCCCGATCTCATCGTTTCCGAAATGTCGAAGGCCAAACGCAAAGGAAAAGTCCTGGTCGATTGGAGTCAAAACTCAGAACACAAATCGACTGTCGCGGTCTATTCCTTGAGGGCTAAAGGTGACCGGCCGTTTGTAGCCATGCCGATTGGGTGGGACGAATTGAACAGGGCTCTTAAGAGGGAGGATGCTTCCGCGCTCTTTTTCGAACCGGATGCCGCTCTGAAGAGAGTGAAGAAGATCGGCGATCTATTCGCTGCGTCGTTAAAACTCAAGCAGAGACTCCCACAGCCATTTATGGAACTCATGTCCAACCAGACGGGGCCGAAGGTTTCTGACCGGGCCAACGCGCTCGAGACCTATCGCCAAAAACGCGACTTCACGAAGACGCCTGAGCCGCCTCCGTCGATAACCAGATCGAGCCGTCAAGAAGGCCGCGGGCTCTTTGTGATCCAGAAACATGCGGCCAGTCGTCTTCACTATGATCTACGTCTCGAAATGGGGGGCACTCTGAAGTCTTGGGCCGTACCGAAAGGCCCGCCATACGAACTCAATGAAAGACGGTTGGCAATGGCGACCGAAGATCACCCGATGGAATACGCCAGATTCGAAGGCACGATTCCAAAAGGAGAATACGGCGGCGGCACCGTGATGGTTTGGGATATTGGAACCTACGAGCTGATGGACGGGAATTACTGGAAGGGGAAACTTCACGTATTTCTCGATGGAAAAAAACTCAAAGGAGAATGGATTCTCGTCAAGGGCGACGATCGTAATGGTAAAGGCAACACTTGGTTCTTGATAAAAGCCGGAACGCAAATGGAAAGACCCTCAGAGAAAAAGGAAAATTCATCCGCCTTGAGCGGCCGTACACTAGAAAAAATTGCTGCCGCGGGGGACGCCGTTTGGCACAGCAACAGAAGTAGTTCTCAAAAAACTTCCGGAATAAATCGGGGCGCGGACGTGAATCTCGAACGGTTACCGCACGCTCGAGTGGAATTCATTCAACCCATGTTGGCAGAGACAGCCTCAGAGCTTCCTAAAGCCAGCCATGAGTGGATCTACGAGATAAAGCTGGACGGCTACCGATGCCTCGCCGGACGAGACGCGCGCGGCGCCAAGCTATGGTCCCGAAGGGGGAATCTCTTTACCAGGGACTTTCCGAGCATCGCCCAAGCGTGCGCGAGCCTCCCTAGCGATACGCTCATCGATGGTGAAGTCGTCGCACTCGACGAACAAGGACGAGTTTCGTTCAACCTGCTCCAGCATCGCCGGGCACGGGCGAGCGCCATCCGCTTATACGCCTTTGACATTCTCATTTACCGCGGGCACAGCACGGTCGGGCTGGAACTCTTGGAGCGGCGGCGACTGCTTGCCCAAATCCTTGGTCAGCTCAGTGAGGGCATTCAGTTATCGGAGAGCTTTGAGGTAGAGCCGGCGGAGTTAGTCGCGGTGGCCAAAAAACTAGGCCTCGAGGGAATCATCGCCAAACGCAAACGATCTCTTTATGAGCCGGGGAAGCGCAGTGGAGCATGGATCAAGTACAAGGCGAACAAAGGCCAGGAGTTCGTTATTGGCGGATTCACGCGAGGCAATCCATTCGACGCCGTAGTCGTCGGGTACTATCAGGACGGGAGACTCCTCTATGCCGGCAAAGTACGTAACGGTTTTGTGCCGCATGTTCGGCGCGAGTTAGCGAGCCGGTTGAAACAGTTAGAGAACAACAGTTGTCCCTTTGCCGACCTGCCGGAAAAAAAGCGCACACAGTGGGCGTTAACCAAGGAAGAAATGAAAAAGTGCGTATGGCTTGAACCGAAATTGGTGGCGCAGATCGAGTTTACCGAATGGACTCCCGACGGTCATTTGAGACAATCCACATTCGCGGGGCTGAGAAAAGATAAAGACGCGAAAGACATTGTGCGCGAATGAGCTCAGTTCCCCGATAACAGCAGACCAAGATTTCAGTGGTCTCTACGGCGCGATCTCATCGGAGTCTTTGCATTTCCATTTTTCTGTAAGTCTGTACACGTTGAACAGAAATCACCGCGCGGCAAATTCTCTGAACTACTAATAGAGTTTCTAGATAAAAGGATCGATGCCCCAAAGGTCCCGTTAATTACCCGTAGAATCCCGCAAAAACCGAAACGGTTACGGCCGGAACCACCTCCCTACTTTGCAGTCCCAAGACCAAGCTCGTTTTAGGCCTGAATTAGTCGCTCTACAAAATACTCTGTACAATTATTTTTAAATTTATACCACGAATCAGACCGTGACAGTTTTATAATTCTCACTGAACTGCAATTAAAGCGCGCCGGATTTTGAGTCAATGAGAAAACGAAACTAGCGCCAACCAGCGCCTAAATCCTCCAGTAATCCAAGCCTCAAGAGTTAGCTTGAATGGTGATTCTTGGGGCTTGTTGTTTGTGGGATACGGACAATTCGCGGACAATGCCATCAGATTTGATTTGATGGAGAATTCAATTCAATCCTACGGCGCAGATTGTTTTCCGGCATCATCGAATCACCTTATCGGCCCGCACCAGCACGTTGGGCGGAATCGTCAGGCCGATCTGCTTGGCGGTCTTCAGATTGATCACAAGCTCGAACTTCGTCGGCTGCTCAACGGGAAGATCCGCGGGCTTGGTGCCTTTAAGGATTTTGTCGACGTAGAGGGCAGCGCGACGTTTGCAGATCTCGATGTGCCAAAGCGCAGAGCAGCCTAACTGGAAGTCGCTGATTTGCGGCGGCGGGCACACCGATGGCTGCGTTCCTGTCCGGGTAACCGGTCAAAATGATTCAAACCCCCAAGTCGTGCAGTGGGGTGAATTACAGGTGCTCTGGATGCGGCGATCAAAGATAAGATGCTGTGCATCCGCGTCGATTTCAACCGTGTAGGTCGCGCGTTTGGGCCGGTTGACAGAGTGACCGCATCGGTACTATAGGAGTCCGAGCCAGAAGAAGCGACACAACATAGGATTGGACCGACACCGATGAAGCCACTCCGATTTGGATCTACCCGAAATCTGCGGCGGCTCGCGTGTATCGCGAGCATGCCCTTCGTATTTGCTTTCATTGCGTTCAACATCCTTGATCTCGACGGTTCAAACCTGGGGTCGTTAAGCAAATGCTTCGACCGATTGGCGATAGAGGGTGACATCGCGGCATCTCCCCGCGTTGATCCTTTCCCCGAACGTGTCGAATGTCTGATCAGAGACCGCACGTTCACCCCCAACGATCCACCAGACTACGCTCGATTCCAAACTGCCGAGATACGTGCTTTGTCCCGTCTAGAGAAAGCTCGGAATCATCTTTATCACGTAAGCCTACCGCGAGATTCCGTACCTGGCTGACTCTTCGTTGTCTCCTTGAGTGTTTGACAGTCAGCTAAGAATTTACTCCAGATTACTTCTCAAAGGAGAGAAATATGAAGCTCGCACGAAATGTGTGCATAAAATATTCGGTATTTATTTTGTTGGCCCTACTGACATCCGGCGCAACGATAGTTCACGGAACGGCTTTCGCCGCGGATGAGACTTTTACAAAAACCTCTATAATCGCCGTGCCGGGCGGCCTCAATTCTTTCGATATCGGCTTTGTCGATCCGCAGCTCGGGCTCTATTTCCTGGCCGACCGTACCAACGCAACGGTCGATCAGGTCGTAACAAGCACTAACGCGATAAGCCAGCTTGCAAAGGGCTCATTCGTCGGCGTTCAACCCGGTACCAACACGTCGGGCCCCAACGGCGTGATCACGGCGAATGACCACAGCGAAGTCTGGGCAGCGGATGGCGTTTTGTGTTCCGGCCCGTGTGGTACTACAACCCCTGCAACGCAAACGAGCCGTATACAGGTCATCGACCTTAAGACGGGCAAGGTAACTCACACGATCGATAACGGCGGACAAAGAAGGGCCGACGAGCTGTGTGAGGACCCACAGCATCACCTGGTCCTTTTAGCGAACGACGATGAGTTAGACTTATTCCTCACCTTCATCTCCACCGAGAGCTACAAGATCGTCGGGAAGATCCATTTGGACGGCTCAGATCGCAATGCGCAGCATATCAAAGCCACCAACGGCATCGAGCAGTGCCAGTGGAGCCCGCGGACCGGAAAATTCTATCTGGCCATCCCGGAAGTGGCCGGCCCTGGGAATAACTCCGTGCCCGGTGCCGTACTGGAGATCAACCCAGCATCTATGAAGGTCCAAAAGGTCTTTCCCATTGAGTCTGGGTTTGTCGCAGGCCCCCCGGCCACCGGTGATTGTCTCGGACCCCAGGGACTGGCGATTGGCCCGCGGCGCGAAATCCTTCTCGGCTGCAGCAATGCAGGGAAGGGATCGGTGATCATCAACGAGCTCGACGGTAGCCTGGTCCGGAACCTACCCGGTCTGAACGGTAGCGACGAAGTTTGGTACAATCCCGGCGACAACCATTACTTCCTCGCCGAGTCGAACCACACGGGCGGTCCGATACTCGGAGTCGCTGACCAGAGCGCGGATAACGGTAACGAGGACACCACCGCGACGACGGCCGCAGGCTCCCATTCGGTTGCGGCTGACCCGGTCAAGAACCAGGTGTACGTTCCGGGCAATAATGCTGCCTCGGCCCTTTGCGGCGGCTCAACCGGCTGCATCGCCGTATTCACAACCACGAACGATGACCCCGGACTGTGCAGCGGTCCTGGCGCACCCGCTCACGGGCAAGGCAAAAAAGGCGATCCGGGATTCCTGAGACATGTCTGTCCTGACAACAACGGCCACCCTAACGTGGACTAATCGTCGAGGTGGTGTGGGTGGCATAGGATCGTCAGACGTCTGTGTAGTTATAACCGTCACCGTCGTCATCGGCACGGCAGGACAATAAATTTGGCCGACGGGGGTCTTGGTCAACAGCTTGCCAGGGCCTCCGCCGCCAAGGCTACCAACGAAAGTTGTCCAACAATTTATTCGTCGTAAAGCCTTTCAACTACACAGTAG
>VBKY01000165.1 GCA_005879255.1 Deltaproteobacteria bacterium | reverse complement strand
CCGTTCGGAGCAGCTCTTCGGCTACATATACTGGGGCCTGACACGTGCTGGTACTTTGCGGAAGCCGAAGTTTCGTTGTCTCAAGCGGCGGCTCCGCGGCAACAACTTTGGGTTGCAAACCGAGGAACGTCCCGGCTCCGGCGAGCGTCGCTGTGCTCAAAAACTGTCTCCGGCTCCAGCCGTTATTTTTTCGGTTGCTCATAGCACCTTCATAGATCGTGCTGGTTCTCGTTCCTCTTGCTCGCCACGAACACGATCACGACCACGAGGACGTCTCACGCCTTCAACTCTTTCTTAAGCTCTTTCCAAAACCGCCAGTCCGTGCCCTGGGCGATGATCTTCTGCGGGCTCGATTTGATCATGCCGGCTTCGTGCAAACGCAGCGCCCAGAACCTGACTGTGTCTTCGGCGTCGTACTCACGCCATCGTCCATAGGGGAGACTTTTTATCGCATCGAGGGCGTAATCATAATTTTTGGAGAGGCCCTTGCCGATGATGGATTTAGCCACTTTCTCGGGCGCAACGGCGCAGATCTCAGCCGATTTGAGAATGGCGCGTATCGCGCGCTTGGTCGCGACCGGGTTCTTGCGAACGAATTCCCGGTTTCCCACCAGCATGCAGCAGAAGTACTGAGCCCACGGCCGGTCCACGGCGCTGTTGACCACGACCCGTCCGATCTTTTTCGCGCGAAACTCCTGCGGCTCGGTGGGGAAGCCGAGGTAAGCGTCGATCTTGCCGTCGGCGAGAAGTTGCATCGCCTCACCGGCGCGATGTTTGACCCAGTTGATGTCTTTGTTCGGATTTAGACCGACGTATGACACCATGCTGGCGAGGAACGCGTAGGGACTGGGGTCGAGCGCGGGTATGGCGACCGCTCGTCCTTTCAGGTCGCGTATGGTTCGAATGCGCTCGCTGCCCAATAGCTCGAAGCAGCCGACGTGCTCTCCACCCAACATCACGACCGGATCGCCGGCCTCCAAGCGGAGAATGACCGGCGCCGCGAAATGCCCGCCGAGGTCCGCTTCACCGGAGGCGAGCGCGCGCTCGACGCCTTGGGTTCCTTGCACCGGAACGTATTGGACATCGGTGAGGCCCTCGGTGCGCAGCAACTCTTCGGCCACCCACTCCGGGCTACGACAGGTACTGGGAATCTGCGGAATCCTGATTCTCGTCGTCTCCGGCGGCGGTTCGGCGGCAAGTGAATCGGAGGGCGATCCGAACAGCGCGCCACTTCCGGCGAGCGCAGCGGTTTTGAGAAACTTTCTACGGCTCCAGCCTTCTCTTCGGTCGTTCATGGAAATCTCCTTAGGAAGGCGACAATTTGGATTTTCGAATTGAGGAACACAGGGGGACAGCCGTTTACTTGCAGCCCCCAGCTTTAAGCAACTCAACCAATTCTATCCTCGATCCTCAATCCTCGAAGCGTGTTTGTGATTAGTATTTGGCGAGAGCAAATTTCATCGGCCCTTGTTTCTCGCCTCCGGTTGAGCGAGAAGCGTCTGGACAATTGTTCGTGCCGGAGCAGTTCCCCACTCCCGCGGTCCGACGCCCCGCGCCACGGCCTGACCGTCGCGACCGATCAGAAAGGTGGTTGGCAGACCGACTACTCCATACGCGGAATTAATTTCTCCCTTTGAGTCCAAAATCAGCGGGAAAGTTAATCCCAATTCCTTCCCATACTTCAGAATGGCTGGTATGCCTTCGCGTGCGTTAATTCCGAGAACGGTAAGCCCTTGCCCGGCAAACTTTCTGTGAAGTTGTTCGAAGGCCGGCATCTCTTCAAGGCACTCCGCACACCACGTAGCCCAGAAGTTGAGAACGACAACCTTGCCTTGCAGAGAAGCCAGGGACACGGTCCGGCCGTCGGTTGTGCGGGCATTGAACTCTGGAGGTTTCGTGGCGCGAGGATAAGTGGAGAGGTCGAATTTTCGCAACAGCTCCGCCATCTCGGCCGGATTCGTCTCTGCAGCCGCGAGAAGCGTCGCAATCGCGATGAAGACTCCTACTATGCCCTGCATCGTTTGACTACTCATTTTCCTTCGCCGCCTCGGAAGCGCACGCGGCCAGCGACGCGCTGAACGAGCGCGCCTTGGTAGCCCGCGAGACCTTTCACTTCTTGCCGATGATTTCCTCGATGTCCTTTAATAGTGTGGGGCTATAGACAACCGTCGTCGTCGGGTTCTCGATGATCCACTTCTTCCGGATCACACTCTGCAAGTCGATGAGAAAGAACGACCTGTTCGCGGTCATCGTCTTCTCATTGAGGACTCCGTAGACGCGCATAACCTTCCGTTCCGGAAAGTCGCTGAGCAGCGGGAAGGGCAGTTTCAGCGAGTCCGCGAACGTCTGCTGCGAGAAAGTCAAGTTGGCGCTGATGGCGAGGTTCTGGACGCCCAGGGCCTGGAACCGGTTGTAGTCGGCCTTCCTGGCCGACAGATTCGCCGCTCAGGTCGGAGCAAAGTCCGCACCGTAAAACTCGATCAGGATCCATTTCTTGCCCCGGAACTCGCTTAGCGAAATGTCGACCCCTGTAGTAGCCGGCAGCTTGAACTCGGGCGCCTTATCACCCACCTCGATGGCCGAGGCACCGCCCGCAAAGTACACCCCACTGGCTAGCAACAGGCCTAAGAAAAGCAAACCTTTCTGGTACCTAGTTGAACTATACATATCTTTGGTCTCTTTCCCTCAGTAAAGAATTTTGCAGTCCGCGTTTTGCATTATCCTTTTGCATTGCGTTAATGACTTATCGGATCACGCGATTCGCCCGGGACAATACGTCAGGGGCAATCTTAATCCGTAACGCCTTCGCGACTTTTAGATTGATCACAAGCTCGATCTTATGGTTTACCTCAACGGGGATCACAGCAGGACTCTCTCCTTTTAAAATCTTGTCCACCAGGCGCGCGGCCATTCGGCCTGATTCGTAGGTATCTGGAGTGTAGCTTGCGAGACCGCCATTCTCGGCGAAGAAAGTCGCACCGAACATCGTCGGCATTGACGACTGGGAGCCAGCCTCGCGAACGTAGCCGGGAATATTCGAGGTCATCGAGCGCGGTGACAGAATTCCGTGCATGTCGCTTTTCTTTACCTTGGTAAGGGTTGATTTCGCTTCATCCTCGGTTCGGACTGTCCTTTCGACCAGCGCGATTTTTAGATCGCGGGCAGCGTCGCGATACGCTTTCGCCTCCGAGACACTGTAGGCGTCAGCCGGATTATAGACGAATAGGACGCGCTTTAATCCCGGGATCATCTCCTTGAAAATCTCGAGGCGCTTCGGCCCCAGTTCCAGATCGAGATCCGTAACTCCCGTAACGTTTCCTCCAGGACGAGCAAAGCTCTGAATCAATCCCTGTCCTACGGGATCTCCGCCTCCGGCAAAGACGATGGGGACCTTGGTGGTTTCGGTCTGAGCCGCCCGTGCTGTGTCCCGTCCCGTTGTGAATAAAATATCCACTCGTCGCTGAATAAGCTCCCTGGCGGCTGCGGGAAGAGCCAAAGCATCTCCCTGAGTGAATCGGACGCCGATGACGAAATCCTTTTCCTCCCGGTAACCCACCTCTTTGAGCCCATCGCGCAGGCCGACGGCGCCTTGGGTCGGCCCAAAGCCTTCGGTAAGCACACCGATCCGGACAGGGCCGTTTCGTTCGGCTGCACCTAGAGCGCCAACGAGCCCGCTGTTAACGAAAAATGCGAGGAATATGAGCAGCCGTCGCATTGTTTTAAGCTTTCAAATTCATCGGCAAAGTGATCGTGAACTTCGAGCCTTTGCCTTCTTCGCTTTCGACGACGATGTCGCCACCCATTAAATTGATAAATTTTTTCACGATCGCCAGGCCGAGGCCGGTGCCGCCGTACTTGCGCGTGCTCGACATGTCCGCTTGGCGGAACTCGTCGAAGATGTATTTCAGCGCCTCTTGATTCATACCGATGCCGCTGTCCGAGACCGTGAGCTTCAACAAGCCGTTGTCGCGCCACGCGGCGACTTTGATTTCACCATTTTCGGTGAATTTGACGGCATTACTGAGGAGATTGAGAACGGACTGTTTGAGCTTGTCGCGGTCCGTCTTCATCGGCGGTATATCCGGCGCGATGTCGGTCACCAATTTTACCCGGCCGTCCTTTAACATCGGCTCGACCGTGGTCGTGGCGACGCGGATAATATCCTCGACCTTGAATGTCTCCGCGTAAGCTTCCATGTGGCCGGATTCGATCTTCGCCAAGTCGAGCAGCTCGTTGATCAATTTGAGCAGATGATCCGAGCTGATAAGAACTTTCTGCAGGTTTTCCTTCTGCAGAGCTTCGATCTTCCCCTCGCTGCGGCGCAAAACGATTCTCGTGAAACCAATGATCGAGTTGAGCGGCGTGCGCAGCTCGTGGCTGACGTTGGCGAGAAATTGCGACTTGTGCCGATTGGCGGCTTCGAGCTGCGCATTCTTTTCCTGGATTTCTTGGAACAACCGCACGTTCTCGATGGCGATTACTGCCTGGTCGGCGAAGGTTTGAAGCAGAGCGATCTGTTTTTCGGTGAAGGGCCTGACATCGCGGCGGTGGATGGTAATCGCTCCGATCAATGAATTTTCCCTAAGTAGCGGCACTGCCAAGACACTGCGCATGCCTTCCTTGCGGTAGGGTTCGGGAAGCTCGTATTCGGGATCGGCAAGCACGTCGGGAATATGAACCGGCTGGCGTTCCAAGCCGACGCGCCGCAACGCGCTCTGTCTCCCAGGCGTTATCTGACTGCTGGTCAAATGGGCGAGTAATTCCGGCGATACGTTGGCGGTTGCGGCATGATGAAACGCCTCGCCATCAAAGCGGAAGATTACTCCATAGTGGCCTTCACAGATTCGCAAGGAATCCGCGAGGATCGTCTCAAAGACGGGTTGAACGTCCGTCGGCGAGCTGCTGATCACGCGCAAAACCTCGCTGGTGGCCGTTTGCTGCTCCAGTGATTCCGTCAGTTCGCGCGTTCGGTCTTCGACCTTTTGCTCCAGATTGGTGTAGGACTCCTGAAGCTGAGATGTCATCTTGTTGAATTCGTCGGCCAGCACTTCGATCTCGTCGCCGCTTTTCAGATTGAGACGATAGCCGAGATCGCCGGTCGCGATGCGTTCGACGCCTTCACGCAATCGGCGCAACGGGTAGACCACGCGCCGCGCCAGAAAGAAGCTGGCGATCAACGCCATGCCGAGACCGATCAGGAACAAGATGGAGGTTCGCAGCATCGAGGCGTAGAGCGCTTCGTAGGCTTCTTGGACGGGACGGTCGACGATGACGGCCCAATCCAGCGCCGGTATGAGCGCGAAGGCGCTCAACATTTCTTTGTCTTGAATATTCGGCGCGACCAGCGCGTTGCGCGTCGTAACGCGGGCGGGGCTGTCAAAGGCCGCTCTGACGGCGGCGAGTTCGCGGATATTGCGCCGCTGGAGCACCAAACTGATATCGGGGTGAGCGATCAGCTCGCCACTGCGGCTGATGACATAGGCATAACCGGCTTTGCCGATGGTCAAGCTTGAGACGACGTCGCCGATGTATTTTAGATTGACTTCCGCTTGAAGCACGCCGATGACGTCGCCGGCGAAACGCTCGATGGGGACGGCGATCGTCATATACGGTTCCGAGCCGCGCACGAAATAAACCGGACCGAAGAAAGACTTTCCCTGCCGCGCGTACTTAAAAGCTGCGGCAGGCGACAAATTTTTCTTGGCGTCGGGTAAAACGGTGCGCAGGCGCGAGGCCTGAACTTGTATCGAGCCCTCTTCATTGAGAGCCACGGCTTCGGTCACCGCCGGAGCGATCAGTAGGAGTTTTTCTAACTCGAAGCGAAAGTCGGAGGTCAGGCCCTTGGGCGCGATATCGCGGCTTTTGGTGGCGCCTTTGAGCACATTGTGAATCTCCTGTACGAAGTGTTCGATCTTAAAGGCGGCGCCGGCGGCGATCTCCTTCTGCTGGAGGGCCAATTGGTCGCGACTCTCATGATAGCGGAAGTAGATCTCGACAAGGCCACTGGTAATCAACCCACCGCCGATGAGCACTACGGAAATCAGAAAGTAATCGCGCACCAGCCGCTCGCGGCGACGCGGTGCGCTGCGGCGGAAGACTAGCGCGTTTCGGAGTTTTTCTTTCCAGTTCGCCATAGTCGATTCTGCCTACATTATGTCTTATTACCTTGCCTGGCAATTACAGATTTGCAGGCTTCGGAAAAAGATGACTCGCGCAAAGACGCAAAGGCGCCAAGAACAAAAAATTCGAAGCACGAAACGTGTCCTGAGCCATGTCGAAGGATCCGAAATTCGAAACAATTTCAAATGACCAAAATATGTAAAATTCCAAACAAGCTTCCTTCGGATTCGGTGTTTTGGATTTTCCCAATTTGAGATTTATTTGTCTCTGAGTTTGTTTCGGATTTCGATATTCGGATTTTAAAATCCCCAATGGAATTCGCCTTACACCTTGCCTTCACGCCTTTGCGAATTACCTTCGCCCCGCGTTAAGAACTAGAGGTCCTGTAGAGGGTATCCCAGTACATGAGCTCGTAGGCTTGGAGTAAGCGGGCGGCGCGTTGGATCAGGCGCGGCTCGCTGCCGCGATCGAGCCCTTGCTGAATAACGCTCAGCGCGTCGGCTTCGAACGTCGCTGGAGGGGAGGCGAAGAGATCGAAAAAAGCGAGGTCTTTTTCGCCCAGACCGAAATGCTCTTTCAAAATACGGCTTAGCCGGCCACAGTTCTGACCGCACGCTGGAAAATTGACCAGGTAGGCGGCAGCAATCTCGGCGTCAGAGGCATAGAGCGCAAGCCACGCCATGTAGCAGGTATAAGCGTGAGCACCGGGCAGTGGCTCGTGCTCGCGCAGTTGAGCTTCGCTCAGGCCCAGAGCATGGGCAAACGTTAGCAGAGCGTCCCAGGCAGCTCTTTCACCCTGCAGGATGCCAAGAAAAAAATCTCGGCTCGGGGCGCTACCGAAACGGCTAACCAGATGAGCGGCGCTTTTGAGATCACTCGCGATGATGTTGTACTGCTCGCCTGCAAAAAGACGCAGCTTTTCCCGTCCGATCTTCCCTTCCTCCAGCTCCTGCACGTAAGGATGCTGAAGAAGCTGTTCGGCGACGGGCTGCAACTCGTTTCGCATCTCCTCCAACAGAGCCTTAGCATCAACCATGGCAACCTCCTCACTTAATGACCTTATCAGCTCTCGCCAACACATTTGGTGCAATCGTGACGCCGATCTGTTTCGCTGTCTTGAGATTGACGACGAACTCAAACTTTGTAGGCTGCTCAACTGGGAGGTCGGCAGGTTTTGCGCCATTGAGAATCTTGTCCACATAAGTGGCGGCACGCTGATACAAATCACCGATCAGGGGTCCATAAGCCATGAGGCCGCCTTCCTCGGCAAATTGTCTCGTGGGATACATGCCAGGCAAGTGTTGCTTGAGCGCCATCTCGACAATCCGCTTCGAGTGAAGAGTAACCAAAGGGCTCAAGATCACCAAAAGCGCATTGGGTCGCACCTTTGGCATCTCCACAAATGCCTTTTCCTTTGGCATCTCCACAAATGCCTTTT
>VBKY01000164.1 GCA_005879255.1 Deltaproteobacteria bacterium | reverse complement strand
GTCTCGTTGAAAAAAAACTGGACACATTGTATTGAATTCGGAATCTACTCTCTCAATCTCTCCTGATATCCCTCCTTTAACCCTAACGATTTCTCTTGTTGGTTAATATGGGGTTTTAAATCGCAGATCCTCGCCTTGAGGTTTTCTTCCGACTCTATTGCTGCAGGTGTCATATACGCGTCATTTCCTATTTGCTCCTGGGTTAGCCGCTTGCTACTGAGACCGCCATTTTTCTCTTTGGAAGATTCCATCAAAGTCACTCCTCTAGTGTGGATCACCCTTGCCGCAAAGATGATGCCGGATAAAATCGTCATGTCTTGTAATGAAGTAGCTTTACATGGAAGCTCTTGTACCGGGTCTCGCCAGTCGTGCGGGATATGGTTGACAATTTGACAAAGGTCGGGACTCGAAGATTGAACTGAATTCTGCTTCAATCAAATTATGCGCTACAGCACTGTCCGTGTTTTGTCCGGAGAACTGTCTCCCAACCAACCCAAAGGCCGAGACTTCCTGAAATCATTGGGAATGTTCCTGTCATATCGGTTTGTGAGATGACCATTCACAAACTCTTAATCAGCGAGTCCGGAGTTCGAGTCTCCGGCGGCCCACCAAATCACCAGGAATAAGTTGACCGTGGGAATCGAGCGACTCGATGATACTATCGAATCACTCCAGTATGGATTGAAACGTCGCTCGATAGCACACGACATCAGATGGTAGAAATTTAGCGGGTGATGATAACCTTATCGTAAGCTATGACGTTTCGCTGGCCGCGCTTTCGCCGCACAAGTCTTTCGCCCGTTCTCGAAGCCGGAACCCTGATCTCGGTTCTCGTAGTCACCGGAGGGGTGCTCCTGTTCGCCGAACTCATGGAGATGGTGCAGGGTGAGACCCGCGCTTTTGATCGAGCGATGCTGCTCGCGTTTCGCAATCCGCTGGACCTCGCGAACCCGATTGGTCCGAGGTGGCTAGAAATTGTGTTTCGCGACATTACAAGTCTTGGCGGCGCGACGGTGTTGACGCTGATGACGATCGCCGTCACCGGGTTCTTGCTCATCGACGGCAAGCGCGGTGCGGCCGTATTGGTACTCGCATCCGTCACGGGCGGAGTTTTGCTCAGCAGTATCTTAAAGCTCGGTGTCGACCGGCCACGGCCCGATCTCGTCCCGCACCTTATCGAAGAGTATACGGCGAGTTTTCCGAGCGGGCATGCAATGCTTTCCGCGGTGGTCTACCTTACGCTGGGCGGGCTACTGTCGCGGGTAGAGGGTCCGCGGTGCATCAAAATCTACGTTCTGAGCGTGTCACTCATTCTCACATTCCTAGTTGGGCTGAGTCGTATCTATCTCGGCGTTCACTGGCCAACTGACGTGCTCGCCGGCTGGTGTGCTGGCGCGACGTGGGCAGTGCTATGCTGGCGCGTCGCGCTCGCCCTGCAACGGCGCGGCGAGATCGAACGGGACATCGAAGGGCGCACCGGCAATGACTGATCTCCTGATCAGACGGGACTTTCTGGAATCAGGCGTAAGCGCGGCGACAGCAGGCCCATTCGGAGCCGGCTGGGCTGCGCATGTTGCGCCGCAACCCACGCCTGTGATGGACCAAACATCGCACCGGCCGTGGCCGCTCCCGAAAACGTCTTGGGTCATATTCATGCGCTGGCACGATTTGCTGTTTCTCCATTGGCCGATTCGCCCGGAGCTGATCCGACCCATGATTCCCAGCGCGCTAGATCTCGACACATTCGATGGCTGGTGCTGGATTGGTGTTGTTCCGTTTCGCATGAGTGGCGTTCGGCCGCGCTATGTTCCTATGCCGTTGGCTTTTCCCGAGCTAAACGTCCGCACCTACGTGAAAACGCCGGGCAGAAGCGGCGTGTGGTTTTTCAGCCTGGACGCCGCGAGTTGGCTAGCGGTCAGAGCCGCGCGAGCCTGGTATGGGCTGCCATATTATGACGCTCGAATGACAGCACGGTTGGAGGCGGACGCCGTCGACTATCAAAGCGTGCGCGCCCATAGGGGAGCCGCGCCCGCCGAGTTCGGCGCGTCCTATAGACCGACTGCGACGGCTTATCAAGCCGCGCCCGGCACGCTCGATCACTGGCTCACTGAAAGATATTGCCTCTATACGACGGCAAAACGCGACCAGGTAGTTTATGGCGACATCCATCACGGGCCGTGGCCGCTGCAGCCGGCTGAGCTGGAATTGCGCACAAACACGATGACTGAGCAGATCGGGATCGAGCTAGCGGACACGAAACCGATTAGCCACTTTGCGCGCTATCAAGAGGTGGTTGCGTGGCCGCTGGTGCCTATCGTCAGAGAATAGTTAGTGCCCCCAAGAAAACTTTTTATTCGGTGCCCCTGAATGCTCGCCAGTGATGCCGGTCAAAATCCACTGAAGAATGAATGACTTCGCCGTCTTGAATGGTCTTCGATCGGCGCTATACTCTTAAGCCGTGAAAGACAATTCTGTTGAACAAAAAGAGATGGATCTCTTGCACAGTCAGTACCAGGCACTGCTCGAGATTTCGGAAGCGATTGCCTCGCACCGAGAGCTCGAGCAGCTCTTTAAGGATCTTGCGCCGCGACTGCATCGCGTCGTGGAGTTCGACTTCGCTAACCTGATTCTGCATGAGCCGATGCGCAAGGTGATGAAGTCCCACGTGCTCGAGACTCCCGATCCGTCATATGTTTGTCCCGAAGGGGAATGTCCTATGGAAACCCCGGGGGGCTGGGTCTGGGAGACGCAAAAGCCGTGGGTTGTCTCGCATCTGGCAAGCGATACTCGATTCCCCGATCTGTCCAGCTGGCTGTGCGATCGCGGTGTCCAGTCGCTCTGCGTCGTTCCCGTTACCACGGCGTTGAGGAAATTGGGTGCTCTGGCCTTCGGCAGCCGGGTCGAAGGCGCGTATTCAGAAGTCGACGTGATTTTCTTGCACCAGGTGGCTCGGCAAGTCGCTGTGGCGGTAGACAACGCGCTCAATTTCGCGCAGGCGGAGTCGGTTCAGGCGCAACTCAAAGACGAGCGCGACCGCTTGAGCCTTTTGCTCGAGGTGAACAATGCCGTGGTCTCCGTGCTCGACTTGCACGAACTGCTAAACGTGGTCTCCGCGTCATTGCGACGGCTGGTGCCGCACGAGTACGCGAGTCTTTCTCTCTACGATGCGGAAACGCAGCGCTTGCAAATCCACGCGTTGGACTTTCCGGTGAGCAAAGGATTGCTTCAGGAAGGTCTTTCGATCCCCGTCGAGGGTTCGCCGACCGGCCGGGCGATCAAGACACGCCAGCCGGTGTTTATCACTCGCACTGAGATCGAGCAGTTTGGTTCCGACATCGCGCGGCGCATTCTCGCCGAAGGGCTCAAATCGGCGCTTTGCTTACCGTTGATATCCCATGGCCGTCCTCTCGGTACGCTGGTTGTGGCAAGTCTTGTGGAGGAGAAATTTCCTGAGCGGGATGCGGAATTGCTGCAACATGTGGCGAACCAAATCGCGATCGCGGTGGAAAACTCGGTCGCATTTCACCAGGTTGTCGACCGCGCCAACAAATTGAGTGAAGAGAAGCTTTATCTGCAAGATGAAATTCGCACCGAATATAACTTCGAGGAGATCGTCGGCGAAAGTCCCGCCTTGAAGCGGATCCTGGAACAGCTACAGACCGTGGCGCCGATCGATTCCACGATTCTTATTCTCGGCGAAACCGGCACGGGCAAGGAGTTGATCGCGCGCGCCATCCATAATTTGAGTGGACGGCGCGAGCGGACGCTAGTGAAAGTCAATTGCGCCGCTATTCCGACCGGACTGCTCGAAAGCGAACTGTTCGGTCATGAAAGGGGCGCTTTCACCGGCGCCATTGCGCAACGCATCGGTCGCTTCGAGTTGGCCCATCGAGGGACGCTCTTTCTCGATGAGGTTGGCGATATTCCCTTTGATCTCCAGCCCAAACTGTTGCGCGTTCTCCAGGAACAAGAGTTCGAGCGCTTGGGCAGTCCACGAACCATTCGAGTTGACGTGCGATTGGTGGCCGCCACCAATGCGGATCTGGCGCAAAAAGTGGCCGACAATCAATTCCGCATTGATTTATATTACCGGCTCAATGTCTTCCCTCTGACGATCCCACCCTTGCGCGAACGGCGGGAAGATATTCCGTTGTTGGTGCGTTACTTCGCCCAAAAACACGCGCGGCGCATGAAAAAACCGATCGATACGATTCCCGTCAAGGTGATGACCGCGCTAGCTGAATATTATTGGCCGGGCAACGTTCGCGAGCTGGAAAATTTCATCGAGCGCGCGGTCATCCTTTCGCGTGGGGCAGAACTTCAGGTTCCTCTTGCTGAGTTGAAGCAAAGAACCACACCCGTCGCGACGGTTGTCCCGGTGTCGAGTCAAGTGGATGGTGTCGCAACTCTGGAACATGCCGAGCGGGAGTATATCGTGCGCGCTCTGGGCGAGACCAATTGGGTAGTTGGCGGTTCGACGGGCGCCGCTGCGCGGCTCGGCATGAAACGGACGACGCTCCAATCCCGCATGAGAAAATTGGGGATCACTCGCTCCAACTGACGCCATCATTTCGGTGTCTCCCGAAAAGTCGGTGTAAAGCGCTTAGGCCACTCGCCTAGTCAAAACAATCCGCGAGCGTCGCTGGTCATTGGTATAGAAGTTGTCGCAAAGTTAGGGATACAACTATGCTCCACGGCAGGAACGCCGTACTACACGGAACCAGCGATTTATAATTGGGCGATGGGCCATAGGAGGTTTTGTGATCGATCATGCTGGAGTAGCGGTTAACGACTTTGGCGCGAGCAAGGCGTTTTATGCCAGTGCCCTTGCACCGATTGGCTATGCGTTATTGCTCGAGGTGAGTGACGCCGCCGGCTTCGGCGTACCGCCGAAGCCAGACTTTTGGATTGGTGCTAGCACTTCGAATGTGTCTCCCATCCATGTCGCCTTTCGCGTTGCAAGCCGTTCGCTCGTTGATGCTTTCTACAGGGCAGCGATTGCCGCCGGCGGCCGTGATAACGGCGCGCCCGGCCTACGTCCGCATTACCATCCAAACTACTATGGCGCGTTCGTACTTGATCCGGACGGTCACAACATCGAAGCCGTCTGCCATGAGCCAGAGTGACGGTTAGCTATCAAACTGACCGATAGAGGTAAGCAATGTTAAGTTTTCAGCGGCGTAGTTGATTTCCGCAGGCTTCTGCCAGAGACTGAAATATCGCGGCCTTATTCTCTACGAGGGGTGATGCGATAAAGCTCTATTACAATCCCCAAAGTCGCGCGGTGATCGCCAAATGGATGCTTGACGAGTGCGGCGTGGCCTATGAGATCGTTCCGATCGATGTAAAAAAACGCGAGCACAAAACCCCGGAGTTCCTTCAGATCAACCCGGCCGGCAAGCTACCTGCCCTCGTCGATGGCGACTCCAGGATCTTTGAGAATACGGCGATCTGCCTCTATCTTGGCGACAAGTTTCCAGAAGCCAAGCTCGCTCCCAAGATTGGCGCGCCGGAACGTGGCCGCTATCTCTCATTGATGGTTTACTCGACCTCCCAACTCGAACCCGCCATGGGCGATGCGCTGTTGGATGTGTCGACTCTGCCCCAACGCGGCTGGACAGATTTCGAGACCGTCAAGGACGTGATCGAAAAGGAGTTGGGCGACGGCCCCTATTTGTTCGGCGACTGGTTCAGCGCCGCTGATGTGATGATCGGCTCCATGTTCATCTGGAAGCGCATGTGGGGTCGTCCGCCGGACCGGCCGAAGCTGGAAGCTTATGTGGATCGTCTCCTGGAGCGCCCCGCGGCGATGAAAATTGGCTGATGAATAAGGGTGAAGTAAGGAGACCGGAAATGATATTTGTGATTTGATGACGTTTGGCAAATATCAGGCTTGCCGCCAATCATCTCGGTTTATTTGACCGGCGTGATACGCGCTCGTCGGCATGCCGACGCCACATCGAAGCGTTTGATCCGGTCGAGAAAAATTCGCGTCCCCCCTTTAAATATCCGTTTAATCCGACACAATTTTATAGGAAGCCCTAAAAACTTCATCACAGGTGTCCTGAGAGCACGCATCGATTCGTCGTATTTATGAAACAAGACAAAAACTATGTAAGGACCAGCGTAAACGCTCAACCAACCAAAGAGATCGTCAGCAAATACTTTCGCAACTATTTTGCCTAACACTTTTTAAGGAGGTATAGACCTATGGCACACGAGACAATTCATGGTACGTATCGACAAACGAATTTGCAGAACGAATCTGCCGATTACCTCTCTAAACGCGAGGAACTCCGCATAGCCGAAATCGACTTAATGCGCCAGCGTGAACGTGTCGCGGAGCTTCGCCGGCGGCTTCCGCAAGGCGCAATCGTGGAGGACTATGAGTTCGAGGAGGGTCCAGCGGACCTCGACGCCGGTGACGCCCCGATCCGAACAGTCCGCTTGAGCGAGTTGTTCACCGGAGAAAATCGGTCGGTGGTGGTCTACCATTTCATGTACGGAAAGCGAAATACCACGCCGTGCCCGATGTGCACGCTGTTAATCGACGGCTTTAACGGTGTCGCTCACCACTTGGCCCAAAACCTCGACTTTGCCATCGTCGCCGCGGCCGATCCGCCGACCCTGCGAGCGCATGCACGCACACGGGGCTGGGATAACCTTCGGCTCCTGAGTTGTGGGACCAATACGTTCAAGTACGATCTGGGCAGCGAAGACGCCGAGGGTAACCAGGACTCGACGGTGTCGGTCTTTAGTCGGGACAGTAACGGCACCCTTCGCCACGTTTACAGCGCCCATCCGCAGTTGGCGAATAATATCAAGGAGCGCGGCCTCGATCTACTTTGCCCTGTCTACAATATCCTGGACCTCACACCTCAAGGGAGAGGAGATTGGTATGCGTCGTTCGATTACGCCCCCAAGCTGCAAGCGGCGCGCGGCTAAGGTCGTGGTGCGGGGGACGTTTTCCGCACCTATTGAGTGTTGCGCCGAAAAGCGACGGCGGGACGCGTACCCACCACGACCGTAACCGACTCTCTACGTCAGGGCAGGTGCGGCGACTGACTTTAAGAAGGAGGAGGAAATGTTACTTAAGAGCAGGAACGCAGTGATCTATGGAGGAGGAGCGATCGGCATTACTGCGAAGATCGAGAAACTGCTTGTTACGTGCTGATGTAACTGTCGTTCAAATCGTTCAACACGCTACGGTGTAAATCCGTTTGGCTTGTCTTCGATAAGGCCTCTATCGTTTCACAGGACTCGCCTTGCCGCCGATCTACGGTCCCTCATTGATTTTGGCACCGATTGCGAGAAAATTGATCATGTTTAGAGCCTGATCGGATCGTTGGAAAATTGGAAATCGATTCGCCGCT
>VBKY01000733.1 GCA_005879255.1 Deltaproteobacteria bacterium | reverse complement strand
GCGCTGGTTGCTCAAGGCAAGGTCCGCTACATCGGCGTCTCCAACTGGCAGGCGTGGAAGATCGCCAGAGCGCTTGGGATCTCCGAGTCAAAGAACCTGGCGCGCTTCGACACGCTCCAGGCCTACTACTCCATCGCCGGTCGCGACCTCGAACGCGAACTGGTTCCTTTTCTGGAAGCTGAAAAGATGGGTCTTTTGGTCTGGAGCCCTCTTGCCGGTGGTCTGCTCTCCGGTAAGTTCAGCCGGACGAATCAGCAGCCGGAAGACTCGCGCCGCTCCGAGTTCGACTTTCCGGTCGTGGATAAAGAGCGGACATGGAAAATCCTCGATGCGATGGCTCCGATTGCGAAGGCGCATGCGTGTAGCACGGCCCGCATCGCGCTCGCGTGGTTGCTGGCAAAGCCTGTAGTCACATCGGTCATCATCGGGGCCAAGCGGCTCGACCAGCTTCAAGACAACCTCGCCGCCGAGGAACTCAATCTGTCCGCAGACGAGATTAAAATACTCGATGAAGTCAGCGCCCTTCCGCCCGAGTATCCGGGCTGGATGCTGCCTTTCCAGAGTGGCGACCGTTTGGGAGATGCTGCGCGTCCTATCGGGGAATACATGCTCAAATCGAGCGCCAACAGTTAAGCGTCGATGACAGGTTCGATCTTCCACAGGATGGTATGCGGAGCGCAGGGGTAGCGCCTTGCGCGATTGAAAGTAGGTTTCCATGTTAAAGGTCTGGTTGATCACCGGCAGTTCCCGCGGCCTTGGTCGCGCGCTCGCCGAAGCGGTGCTTGCCGAAGGGCACAACCTCGTCGCCACGGCGCGTAACCCCGCGCAGCTCGCCGATCTGGTGGAGCGCTACGGTGATCAGGTTCGCGCCGTCGCCCTCGACGTGACCGATGCGCGTGCAGCGGGCAATGCCATCAAGGCGGCTGTCGACGCCTTCGGGCAGCTCGATGTGCTCGTCAACAATGCGGGCTATGGCGATGTCGGCTCGATCGAGGATACGAGCCTCGCCGAGTTCCGCGCGCAAATCGAGACCAATCTCTTCGGCGTCGTCAACGTCACCAAAGCCGCGATCCCGCTCATGCGGGAGCAAGGGTCGGGTCACATCATCCAGTTCTCCTCCATAGGAGGACGACTCGGACCGCCCGGCCGCGCCCCCTATTCGACCGCCAAATGGGGCGTCGAAGGCTTCTCGGAAGTGCTCGCTAAAGAGGTCGGGCCGCTCGGTATCAAGGTAACGATCATCGAGCCGGGCGCCTTCCGCACCGACTTTGCGGGCTCTTCGACGACGATCCGCGACAGCCGGTCCGAGTACGATTCCACTGTCGGCGCGCTGGCCCGATACCAACGCGACCATAACGGCGCCCAGGCCGGCGATCCCGTTAAGGCCGCGGCCGTCATCATCCACATCGCGAGCCTCGATGAACCGCCGCTGCGGCTGCTGCTCGGAAGCGACGCCGTTCATTCGGCGGAGCAGAGTGACATCGCGCGGATCGAAGCCGACAGGAAGTGGCGGGACTTGAGCGTCTCCACCGACTTCGAACCGGGCGGCGGCTCCACCAATGTGTATCCCTGGGAGCGAAAATGAGCAGCGAGGAAACTGCGTAAGAGCTCGCAGCAATCACGGAGGTCAGGACAATCTCGCCGACAAGGCCACGAGCTTCGGAATTCCAGTCTGGAAGTTCGGCAACGGCAGCGCGTGAGCACCACCGTTATCTTCTCATTTCCAGATGAACACAGTATAGGTCGCTGCCATGTCAAAGAGCACGCGCGCCATTCTTTTACTGAACAAGGTGGGTGTAAATTTCACACTCCATAGTTACCATTACGATTCCGCTGCGGAACGCATCGGCCTTCAGGCTGCTGAAGCCATCGGCGTAGAGCCTCGGCGCGTCCTGAAGACCCTTATGGCCGAGGTCGACGGCAAGCCAGTCTGTGTCATCGTCCCGTCGGATCGTGAAGTCAGCATGAAAAAGCTGGCTGCCGCATTCCACGGCAAGACTGCAAAGATGATGCGTCCAGCCGACGCCGAACGGCTGACCGGCTACCATGTTGGCGGAATCAGTCCCTTCGTACAGAAGAAGCGTGTTCCGATTGCTATCGACGAAGCAGCCCTGACCGAGTCAAGCGTATTCCTGAATGGCGGACAACGTGGCTTGCAGATACAGCTCGAACCAAACGATGCCCGTAAGGTTCTCGATGCCATCGTTCGACCTCTGACTGCTTGAGAGTTGAGAGCAGCGGCCATGCGTGCGTGACGGAGCCTGACGCAGCGCTGGCATAACAATCTTGGAAAATCTGGGACGCGCTACTCATGCATTGATGAGCCAGGGCGACGCGGGGACTGGAACGGCAACGACAAATGCACCGGCCATCGCCGTACTCCGTACGCCCACGTGCAGGCCATGAATGATCGTGCAGATCTGCGACAGGTTTCCCGCATGCAGCTCAGTGCGCGGCGATTTCGGCGTTTATCGGCGTGGATGTTACCTTCCACCGTGATGTCGCTAGGTGAAGGATGATGAGGCGGTTTCATAGTTTTTAGAATCGAGCGACATCGCGTAGGTTTGCCACACCTTTATTTGTCGTATCAATTTCCCAATGTTATCACTTCGACGAATGCCGATAGGTCGGCACATTCTATTCGTCACAGCTTCCACTCTGCTGTTCCGTGACTGGCTCTAACCCGCCCGATTTTTCGCCACTTATAGATCACCGCTAAGATCGATGCGGTCTGGCACGATCGATGCGCCCACTAATAATTCTTACATAACGGATGGAGGTACGATCATGACACAGCAATCACGATGCCCATTCACTAACGCACAAACTGGAGGCAACAACGACGCAACGAAAGTTTCTTATTACTGCTCGGC
>VBKY01000099.1 GCA_005879255.1 Deltaproteobacteria bacterium | reverse complement strand
GTCATAGCGCTCAGAACCGACCGCCAGCATTCGCCAATCCGTTTCAATGCGCGAAGCTGGCGGCTGTTCATTTTGAACAATACCGAAAGGACAAAACATGATTCAAACCAAAGGATTAACCGGCGCACAAACGATGTTGCGCGTGCTCGCTAAAATGGGCGTGGAAAAGATTTTCGCCTCGCCGGGATCGGAATGGTCACCGGTGTGGGAAGCTTTGGCGGAGCCGGGCGTGGAAGGCATGCCGCAGTATTTGAGCACGCGCCACGAGGAAGTTGCCGTCGGTATGGCCAGCGGGTATGCCAAGGCGACCGGCAAGCTGCCCGCTGTTATGATCCATACGACCGTCGGCTCGCTGCACGCGACGATGGGCATGCGCGCGGCGGTGCGCGAGCAGGTGCCCATGGTGGTTTTAACCGGTGAGTCTGTAGGTTTCGGCGAAGATGAAGGGCCCGACCCAGGCGGCCAGTGGCTGGGACATCTCTCCAACATCGGCGGCCCGGCGAAGTTGCGTGACCAAACCGTAAAATGGAGTTTCGGTATCAACAACAAAGCGATTTTACCGGCGACCATTCAGCGCGCTTGCCAGCTTGCCATGGCCGCGCCTAAAGGGCCGACTTTTGTTTCACTCCCGATGGAATATCTGTTCGCCAAAATGATCAGAGACGTTCCAGGGGATCACGGTTTTGCGCCGGGCGCGACCGCCGATGCGAAGGGCATCGAGGAACTCGCCAACTTGTTGGCCGGTGCGAAGGGCCCCGTGATCGTCGCCGAAGACTCGGGCCGGACGGAGAAATCGGTACACTGTCTCATCGAAATCGCCGAGCTCTTGGGCTGCGCGGTTTGCGAGACTCGGAGCACGGGGGCGCTCAACTTCCCGCGCACGCATCCTCTGCACAGTGGTTACGACGCCAAAAGGGCCTCTGCCGGCGCGGACGTCATCGTTTTATTAGCGGTTATTGCACCGTGGCATCCGGCGTCGGTCACGCCCGCGCCAGGAGCAACGGTAGCGATACTCGATGAAAATCCCTTGCGCCATGATATGCCGTACTACGGCTACCAGGCGGACCTGTGTTTAACCGGTGAGATCGAAAGCTCGTTGGAGAGTTTACTGGCGGCGCTTAAGAAAAAAGTCTCTGCTAATGACGCCTCGCGCAGGCAGCGGGCGGAGGAACTCGGCAAGAAAAATAACGCCCAGAGAAAGGCGTGGCGCGACGAGGCGATCGGCCTTGCGAATCAAAAACCCATGGATACTCGCTGGGTCGCTCATGAGATCAGTCAGGTTCTGCCGGCCGACGCCATGGTTGTCGAAGAGACAATCACTCACCGTTTGGCCATTCATCGTTACTTGGACGGAGTTAAGCCCGGATCTTACTTCGCCGGCTGCATCGGCGGGTTGGGTACTGGTCTATCGACGGCGCTAGGAGTTAAAGCCGCTAACCCGAAACGACCCGTCGTTTGCATGATCGGTGACGGCTCGTTTAATTATGATCCCGTCCCTGGTGTTTACGGGGCTGCGCAGGAGCATAATCTGCCGTTTTTAACGATCATGTTTAATAACCAGGGTTACCTGTCACAAAAATCGGGTATTCCCAGATACTATCCGGACGGGTGGGCGGTTCAGTCCAAGAATTTTTCCGGATTACACATCGCGCCGTGTCCTGAATACTCGCAGCTGCTGAAGGCGTTCGACGGCTACGGCGAAAAGGTTGAAGAACCGGGCGAAGTGCGTAAAGCGGTGGAGCGCGGCCTGCGCGCCGTCGCCGGCGGACAATCGGCATTGCTCGACGTGCGTCTCAAACCGGTCGAGCAAATCGTCGATCGGGGCGAGGGATAGGTGCGCGTTCGTCACAATGACCAGTCCCTAATCTGTAAGTAAACTTAAATCGCTCCAACGCCGGCCCGGAATCCCTGGATCCTGGACCGGCGTTGTTGTCTCACAACCCAAATCGCGGAGAGAAAGCTATGGACAGTAATTTTCACGATCTGCTGGTCGCCACTCGCGATAAGAATCACAGCAAGAACCATCCCTTTTTCGAGCTCTGGGTGAAGGGCAAACTCACCAAGGAGCAAACCGCTTTCTACTGCACGCAGCACTTTCACTACGTCGTGGAGTATCTGAATTGGCTAGCCTATGAGGCCTCACAGATTCCACAGCGCGACGTGAAGGAGTATTTATTTGAAAATCTGGGCGACGAGGAGAACCCCGACGATCGCCATCTCGATATGTTGAAGGATTACGTCGCCGCCAGCGGCGTAGATCGCAACAGCGTCGAGGCGTCGATTGTCCTGCCGGGCACGGATCAGCTGCAAAACTGGGGTTGGCGGATGGTCTACCAAAAACCGTGGCAGGCGGTGGTGGCGGGCATGTTCATCGGCCTGGAATCGCAGTTCTTGGACATCTGCAAGAAAGTCGTTCCAGCGTTGCACAAACACTACGGTTACGAGCCGCATGCCCGCGAAATCCGCTTCTTCGAAGAGCATGTCTACGCAGACGAAATCCACGGCGCCAAGGGATTCGCGATCGTCGAGAAATACTGTCGTACGCCGGAGCTACAAGCGCTCGCGGTAAAGCAGGTCGAAGAAGCAACGGTCAGGCGCTGGCGCTACATGAACAGCATTTATTGGTACGTCCTGCACGGCAAGATAGACGACACGCCGGTGCTGAACACGTAACCATCATTTTCTTCAAGACCCTCTTCCGCTTGCGGGATGGGTGAGGGTACAAACGCTTTTAGTCATCAAACAGTGCGTAAGGAAAATATGCAAGGAGCATTCGTATTGACGGAGGCACTGTCGTCGGCTGGTCCGGCTCAAGTCACGAAATCATTCCGAACGGTTCCGTCCTGATCGACGGCGATACCATCAAATCCGTCGGCACCGACAAGTCTCAATTCGCCGACAAGGTGATCAACGCCGCTGGCAAAATTGTCTGTCCCGGATTCATCAATCTCCACGTTCACTCGCAGTTAAACATCGGCGACTATTTGCTCTCTGACGTGACCAAGAAAGACTATCTTGCCGCCAACTGGTTCGTCTTCGGCGCGCCACTCAAGGAAAAAGTCGAGGCTCCGCCGGCGCCCGCGGTTGCGATTGGAAGAAAATACGCGCTCTATAGCGCGCTGCGAAACGGCGCGACGACTGTGTTGGATCCTGGGGGCGGACCTGGTGCCTTGGATGATTACGTCGCCATTGTTGGGCAAACGGGCGGGCGGGTTTTCTTTAGCCCACCGTTTCGTAGCCACGACATCTTTACTGATGCGCAAGGCCGCCATTATTATGAAGAGCGCGCCGATAAAGGGCGCCCGGGCCTAAAAGTCGCGGTGGACTTCATCAAGAAATTTCACGGAGCGCACAACGGCCGTCTGCAAGGTATTTTAAATCCCGCACAGGCGGAGACCTGTGAGCCGTCGCTTCTCAAGGAGAGCGTCGCTGCAGCGAAACAATTGGACGTGCCGATACACATCCACGCGGGCGGAAACTTTCGCGAGTTTCTGCAGATACTCAACACCTACCGCAAGCCCGTAGCCGAGTATCTCGCTGATACAGGCATCCTCGGGCCGCGCACGACGCTCGGACACATGGCGGTTACCGGCGGCCACTCGCGGGTCGATTATCCGCGCGGCGATGAATTAAAAATTCTCGCCGAAAGCGGGGCCACCGTCGGTCACTGTCCGCACAAGTGCGCCAAGATGGCATTCGCCATGGAATCCTTTGATCAGTATCTCGAGGCGGGCGTTCGCATTGGCTTAGGGACCGACACCTATCCTCTCGATATCGTTTCGGAGATGCGTTACGCCTCCTTGATCTCTCGACTCGTCGACAGGAAAGCCTCGGGCGCCCGTCCGGCGGATGTTTTCAATGCTGCGACCATCGGCGGCGCCGATGCCCTCGGTCGAAAGGACTTGGGTAGGCTTGCGGTTGGAGCGAAAGCTGATGCGGTGATCATCAATCTGCGCACAACCCGTTACGGTCCGGTGCGCGATCCGATCAATGCTCTCATCGAATACGGCAGCGGCGCCGACGTGGAAACCGTCATCGTCGACGGCGAGGTCGTCATCGAAAATGGTCGATCGACACGCATCAACGATGACGAGCTGTTCGCGCAAGGCGAGGCGGGCGCCACTCGCGCCTGGGACAACTGGGCTCAGCGCGATTGGAATGGGCGAACCGTGGAGCAGATCATCCCGCCGGCATTCTCCATGCGCAAGAGCTGACATTCTTTTCGTAGACGTATTAAGATCTCAGTCGCTCTCGGGCAGGACGCCCGCTCGGATCACGTCCATATGCCGAAAGCTGCGGGAAGTTACATCTTTTTGCTTTGGTTTAGGTTTCTCTCCGATAAGTCTCTTCCATCCGATCCAGGCGCTCCAGAGCTCTGAGCGAGCGGCTCCTTCTTCGGTTCGCCACTCCGATGGCCAATGCGTTCAGCAAAGCCATATGCGCCACCACGGATTGAGTGCGGTCGTCCCGCCTACGAGCGAGCAGGCAAACTGTGGCTTTGCGCGCAATCTCGGAGGTTGATGAGTGGCTTATTCCCAAAACCTTGGCTTTGCTCACAATCGCATGATTCATCGCTATTCTGGTTTCCTCCGGCAGGCGCTCAAAGCCTATAACTACTAAGAGATCTCGCCGGTCTATCAAGGCGAGTTGCTCCAGAAGGGAGGTTCCGCCGGTCATCAAAATCAGGTGGACATCGAATCCCAGGCGGGCCATGCGAAAATTGAGGAAGTAAGCCAATGAAAAAGCGGATCGGAATCCGATGATAAAGATTCTACGCGCTCGCCAGATAAGATCCATCGCCCTGGCAAAGTCTTCGTAAGAAAACTTAGAGAGCGTCTCCTCGATCGATTCCACGTCCTTGCGAAACAACGATTCAACAAACCCCCGTGCCGGCAACTCGCTCACAGCTCTCTGGAGTCTTCCGGCGCCACCCATCCGCTTTTTGAACTCCTCTTGAAGCTGCCGACGTAATTCGGGATATCCCTCATATCCAAGGGCCTGGGCAAGGCGCACGACAGAAGACTCGCTCACCCCTGCTTTTCTGGCTAGCTGCCTGACCGAGTCAAAAGACGCCATGGCTCCGTCCCGGCCGATATACTCCGCAACCTTTTTTTGGTTTTTGCTGAGGTTAGCAAAGCTTTTTTGTATCTTTTGGAAAACGTCCATTCTTTTCACCTCACTCCTATATAACCGAATCTAGATCCGATCCCGGGGGAGGTTCGAGGCTATTTTGCACATCAACTTGAATGCCTGCGAAAGCGCGACACATTCGGAGTCGCGACACTCTTGACGACCTGTTCAGGTTGGTGATAGAGCCTAAACAGTATTGCAATAAAATATTCAGTTACGCAAAGGATTGCAATAATCCTGTCAGCATTGTGGAGTCCCGCGTTATCTTCGCCTTTTGGGGATTAGGAGTTCTGTTGTGCGGACATCCTGCTTTCGAAACGGGGTTCCCGAGCCTCCCAGGTTTCGGAGAGATCGGGATCGCTCTAGTAGCAACTTTACGCCGTCAGGAGATCTTTTTATGGAAGCGCAAAACGCGAGCGATGGTCAAAAACCCGAGGCGGCCAACTCCAATGATCAAACCTTATAATGAAGTAGCAAGACCGGACTGTGAGAGGGCAACAATTTTTACAAGGAGGAACTTATGGAACAGACAGGATTTTTCTCTGCTGATTCGCATGTGAACGAGCCGCCCGAGGCATGGGAGCGAATTCCAAAAAATTTGCGCTCGCGGGGGCCTCATTTCGTGCAGAATCCTCCGGGGCTCAAAGGGCTTTATATGGTTTTCGACGGTCATGACCCGGACCCTGTTGGAATGACTTTTACGGCGGGAGTGGAGAAACAAGACGGCGGCATCCGCAAAGTCATTGAAAATTTCAAGTGGGAGGACTGGCGGGGCCCCTGGGATCCTGTAGCGCGGCTGGGCGATATGGACCGCGATGGAGTCTGGGCGGAGGCCATTTATCCAAGCTTAGCGCGTAACTTCTACACGCTTAAAGGGGATGAGGAGGCCTTACAAAAGGCCGGTCTCAAGGCCTATAACGACTGGATCCGTGATTATTGCGGCGTAGCGCCTAACCGGCTTCTCGCGTTGTGTCTTCTTTCGGCGCTCGATGTTGAATGGTCGATCGAGGAGATGAAACGCTGCGCCAAGGTCGGATTCAAAGGCGCGGTTCTTCCCTCGGCCCTTCCGAACGGGCAAAGCTACGCAGACCCGGTGTACGATCCGTTGTGGACGGTGGCTCAGGATATGGACGTTCCGCTGCATTTCCACGTGAATATCCCTCAAGGCAGAGATCGATCGCGGCTCAAGGTGATAACAACACTACAACGGGGTCACAACGCCGTCAGGCGCAACATTTCGGAACCCATAGGGCTCCTCACGGATCTAATTTTCGGGCAGGTGCTGGAACATTATCCCCGTCTGCGCTTCGTGTTCGCGGAGTACGAGCTCGCGTGGCTGCATCCTTTCATAACAAAGCTGGACGGCGCATTGGAGAGAACGCGATCCGAGTCGCCCAATTCGCCTACGCTGCGCGACCTTCCCAGTGAATGCATCAAACGCCAAGTTTACATCACTTTTCAGGACGATCGGCTGGGCGTTCTCGCCGCGGAGCATCTTGGCATGACGGGAAACTATCTGTGGGCAAGCGACTATCCGCACGGCGGATCAACTTGGCCGCACTCACAAGAGATCGTAAAAGCTCAGTGCGAAGGCATCTCGGCAAAAATCGAAAGAAGCATGACATGGGGGAACGCAGCGAAGTTTTACGGGTTGGACTGATTGCGCAATTCGCGAGCGGTTCCATTCTCTAGGAACCGCGTCCGGGTACGTGTAAGTTTGCAGGGAATTCCTTTGGTATGTTCTGCGATGGCGCACGATCACATAGGGAACGCCAAGTAAGTGTTTGTTGTTGGCTTGTGTTCCTCGCCCTATTTTAGCATCGTCCCGATGCGCGCGACGCCGCCTTGCCCAAGGGTAGGTTGGGATTGCCCTGTTTGAGAAACTGATCAGCGCGAGATTTGGCTGTTTTCTATCCGCATGTTTGGCAAGAATTCGTGAAGGAGAAAAACTATGGTTTTGCGCGCAAGCTCGAAAAGACTGATTTTGCTACTTTTCGTTTTGCATCTTCCGGTGCTTAGCGCTGCGCCCTTGCGGCCCGCCAATGTCTTTGCCAGCAATTGGTACGAGGCAGCCAAAAGCGACAAGCAGGTTGTGTGGTACACCTCGCTCAACGTGGCGGACAACGAGAAGATCACCGCGGCGTTTTCTAAAAAGTATCCCGGGGTCGAGATGAACGTTAATCGTCAAAGCGCCAATAGCATCCTGCAAAAGATTCTGACCGAGCGCCGCGCCGGCAAAGACATCGCGGACGTCGTTTTGGTTGGAGCGGAGTATCTCGACCTGCTGCAAAAGCAGGGCATTTTCCAAAAGTACAACTCGAACGAGTGGAAAGCGGAGAAGGGAGATTTTTGGACCGCCACCTATATGAGCGTTCACAGTATCGCGTTTAACAAGAATCTCCTCGCCGCCGACGCGGCGCCGCGGCGCTATCAGGATCTTCTCCAGGAGCGCTGGCGCGACAAGTTAGCAGTCAACCTCGGCAACCCGACGTGGATCTATTCCATGTTGGATTTTTTCGGCAAGGATAAAGGTTCAGAGTTTCTGAAAAAGCTCGCTGCGCTGAACCCCCGCGCCTACCGCGGCACTACTTTGCTCATGCAGAGCGTCATTGCCGGTGACGCAGAAGTCGGCGTAGCACTGAACCACGACGGCGTGATTGCGTTTATCAACAAAAAAGCGCCGGTGGCGCTGTCAAGCATTCAAGACCCTCTCTATGTAGATATGCACGGCATTGGTATTTTAGGAAATGCCCAACATTCTAACGCGGCGCGGCTGCTGGTGGACTTTATCGTCTCCAAAGAAGGTCAAACCATCCTGGCTGAACTGGACAAGACCACGGTGCGCGATGATGTGCCGGTCAAATATCAATTCGACAGGAAAAATTTTCGTATCGTCGGCCCGGAGGCGCGCGCAAGGGTCGAAGAGTACGACAAGATGATGGTGGAGCTGTTTACGAAGTAGATTCAGCGCGCGAAGGAGACCTGTCATGAGGAACCCAACAAGCCGCGGAATCTCCGCTTTCATGGCGGCAGCGCTGCTTTTTCTTTTCTCCTTTTCGATGGCCTTAAGCGCCGGCTACCAGGAGGCGAAAAAGGAAGGTCCGGCGGTGCTTTACACCTCTCTTAATTTGGAAGACGCGCAGCCCCTCGCCAACGCCTTTGCCGCGAAATATCCCGGTCTCAAAGTGGAGATAAACCGTCAGGGAAGCTCAACCCTGGTCACCAAAATTCTCACGGAGCGCCGGGTCGGCAAAAGAGACAATGCCGATCTGGTTCTCACCGGCGCGGACTCGCTCGATCTAATGCTGATGGAAGTGCCCAACATCTTTCAGAAATACACCTCCTCGGAACGGCCGCCCGAAGAGAGAGGTTTTTATAGCGCCGTTTACTTTACGATCCAGACCATCGCGTATAATAGCCGAGCGGTAACCGGGGCCGACATCCCGAAGCGTTATAGCGATCTCCTGCGTAATCGCTGGAAAGACAAAGCGGCTGTGAACTTGAATAACTATGGTTGGATCTATGCCATGTTGGATTTCTTCGGGGCCGAGAAGGGCATGGATTATCTGCGCCAATTTGCCGCCCACAATCCCAAGCCAGGGCGCGGCACGACGTTGATGGTTCAGCAATGGTTGGGCGGTGGCGAGGTCGAAATGGCGCTGCCGCTGAACCACGATGGTATCAATATTTTCAAAGGGAAAGGCCTTCCCGTCGATTGGGCTCGCCTGGAAGATCCGCTCTATGCGGATATTCACACTGTTGGGATTCTGGGCATGGCGCGCAGCCCCAACACCGCCCGGTTGCTGGTGGATTTTATTTTGTCCAAAGAAGGCCAAACGCTGATGGCCAAGACCGGCAATTCGGTCATGCGCGACGACCTTTCCGTAAAAGACGATATCGACCGCAAGAAGCTCCGGTTCCTGTCGGCCCAGGCGCGCGCGGGCGCCGACAAATACCAGAAGCTCATGAACGAGCTATATAGTAAATGATCATCGGCGCAGCGAAGATTACCAAAACACAGGATCAAGGAGACGTGATGGAAAACCAAGTGCATGAAACAACCGATAAGAGCCGCGACGTATTGAAAGCAAAAATCCAGATCTACGACATGGACGCCCATGTCATTGAGACCGATGACGATCTTCGCCCGCTCATGCCTGAACCCTTCCGCGACAAGCAGGGCTCCCTACTCGGCATGGACGAATGGCACGTGCGCGTGCGGCGCCGGCCGCGCGCTCCCGACGATCTGGAAAAACGACTCGCCGTCATGAAAGAGGAAGGGATTGCCTATTCCCTGCTTTTTCCCAGCCGGGCGATGGACGTCGGCACGCAGCGGGACAAAAATTTTGCCGCTGCTTTCTGCCGCGCCTACAATGACTACATCGGCAGCGTCTGTCGCGAAGCGTCACAGCTAAAGGGAGTTGCCCTTCTCCCATTTCAGGACGTCCCGGCCGCTGTGACCGAGCTCAAACGCGCCGTCACGAAGCTCGAGCTTTCCGGCGTGGTGCTTTCTTCTTTCGGTCTCAAGGAACACATCGGATCGTCCACCTACTGGCCGATTTACGAAGCGATGGAGCGGCTCAACGTCCCGCTGATGATTCACGCTTCCATTCAAGGACCCGTGGGGGACCGGCGCGCCGACACTTTTCTTTTGCAGCACACCGTCGGGAGACCGGTGGCAACGTTGTATGATTGCGCAGCCTTGATCTACGGCGGCGTGGTGGAGAAATTCCCGCAGCTGCGCGTTGCTTTTCTCGAGAATCGCGCCGCCTGGGTTCCTTACTGGATGGATTACCTGGACGCGAAGTGGGAAAAACGCCGCGCCGACGCGCCGCTTTTGAGAAGAAAACCCAGTTCCTATATGACCGGCGGAAATTTTTTCTACTCGGCCGAGCCGGAGGAAAAGTCGCTGCCTCATGTGCTGGAGCGAATCGGCAACGAACTCATTATTTTTGCCACGGACTATCCGCACAGCGGCTCGGCCTTCACTGCCGACCTGCTCGACCGGACCGATATTTCGGAGGAGGCCAAGAGCAGGATTTTGCACGACAACGGCAAGCGCTTGTTCGGCTGGGTTTGAGCGCCGTGGAGTGCGACAGCAACATTTTATGTGAGTTTCAGGGAGAAAAAATATGGCTGACTTTTCAGTAATCGACGCAGACATGCATCTCGCCCAGAAAACAGACGACTCGGACGTACGGCCTTTTATGGAAAGTTCGTACCGCGATCAGGCGGGTTCTCTGCTGCCGGCCACCGGCTGGGATCCGAGCGAATATGGGCGGATCAAGCCCGACGACTGGACTCTGGATCATTACCGCCGCGCGATGGATCAGGAAAGGGTCGACGTGTCGGTCCTCTTCCCAACCCGCGCTTTGTTATTGAGCCAGATTCCCCAGAAGGGGCTGCCGACCGGGTACTCGAACCGGGCCCGCGATGAAAACCTCGCGAGCGCCTATTGCCGGGGTTATAACGACTACGTCGCCGGCATCTGCAAAGCCAACTCGCGTCTCAAAGCGGTGGCCGTTGTGCCGTTTCAAAACGTTGCCGCAGCGGTCACCGAGGTCAAGCGCGCGGTCGCGGAGCTGGGGTTGGTGGGTATTGCGCTCTCCTCGCTGGGACTTGCCGAACACGTGGGAGCGTCGATTTACTGGCCCATCTATCAAGAAATGGAACGCCTCAACGTGCCGTTGTTGATTCACAACCTTTCCTACCTGGGGCCGGGACAAGACCTGCGCGCCGATACTTTCCTGTTTCAAGATGCGGTCGGCGGGTCGATGGAGACTTTTCATACCTGCACAGCGCTGATGTATGGCGGCATCCCTGACAAATTCCCACAGCTTCGCATCGGCGTCTTCAATACCGGCGTCGGTTGGGTTCCCTTTCTCATGGAGCGCATGGACAAGGACTTCGAAGGAAGGAACCCGGAAGAGGCCCCGCTCCTGAAGAACACGCCGAGCCAGCACATGACTGGAGGGAATTGGTATTTCGCTACCACCTACAACGAGCAATCTTTGCCGTACGTATTACAAACCGTCGGAGAGGGTCAGGTCATTTTCGGCTCGGCCTATCCGGAAGCTGACAGCCTTTTTCCCGGGGCGGTAGCCAGCATCCGCGAGCGCAGGGATATCTCCGACCAGGCCAAGAAAAAAATCTTGGCGGAAAATGCCAAGACGCTCTTCGGTTGGGGGTGAATCTGTCGCCTGCGGCGCCCAAGTATTCCAAGGCTCACTCGAACAGACCGTCTTCGAAGGGCTCGCAGCTGGCGACCCGTTATCTTGGCCACCGATTGGCCGCATCGGAATTCTTACCAGCTTGGGCCATTGGCGAGGAACAGTAAAAATTTCAAAAGAACAAGGAAAAGGTCCCGGCGAAAACGCCATCAATTACTGGGACTGGGTCTTTGAGCCTGAACGGACGATACTGCGGAAAAAAGTGGCGACAAGCTGTGACGTCGTCTATGGTGCTTGTTATTCGATGAGGTCGATCATCTGGTCTCAATAAAGCATCACTGAAATTGCGTAATCTACGCCAACAAATAATTCTGTCCGTGAGTCTTGTGAGAAAATTCCTTGACCCGGTAACCGATCACAATTTTACAATCAATTTGGCGCACGCAATTGACCCCGCCTGCTTTTTCCTGCTATCAGAATGCAACCCTAATTCGCGAATATTTAGTTTTCTGATTAGGAAGGTAGTAAATGCGCTACGGATTCGTCATCGATCAAAACCGTTGCATCGGCTGTCACGCGTGCACGGTGGCCTGCAAGGAAGAGCACAACATCGCCGTCGGTGTGAATCGCACTTGGGTCAAGTACATCGAAAAAGGTCGCTATCCTGACACACGGCGGCACTTCGCGGTGCTGCGCTGCAACCATTGCGACGACGCGCCTTGTATCGAAATTTGTCCGACGGTGGCGCTTTTCCGCCGCGCCGACGGCATCGTCGATTTCGATCACGAGCGCTGCATTGGTTGCAAATCCTGCATGCAAGCTTGTCCCTACGACGCGCTTTACATCGATCCCGAGCGTAATACCGCAGCCAAATGCAATTTCGATGCTTCACGCGTGGAGATGGGCTACAAGCCCGCCTGTGAAGTGGTTTGCCCGACGCAGGCGATTCTCTCCGGCGATCTCGACGATCCGAACAGTCTGGTGAGCAAGCGCATCGCTTTGGAAAAAGTCAGCGTGCGCAAACCCGAGAAGGGAACCAAGCCGAAACTGTTTTACGTCGGCGTCGACGGCGATCTGTTAAACCCGACGATGATGGAGCCGCAAACGGCTTACTTTTGGGCGGACAAAGACCCGGGCGAGGATCTCTACGCGCTAAGAATGACGACTGCCAATCGTCCGATCCCCGGCGCGGCGCGGGAAGTGTACGACGTGCCGCACATGGTTCCTTGGGGAAAGAAGATCGCATCTTATCTTTGGACGAAATCGATTGCCGCGGGCGTGCTGCTTATGTCGGCGTTATTTCTGAACATGGGATTTGAGCAGGACGCGGTAGTGCTCAGCTTTATCAGCCCGGTAGTATCTCTGCTGTTTCTCGCCGCCACGATGTCACTGCTGGTTTTGGATCTCAAAAAACCAGGAAGATTTCTCTTTTTGCTGACCAAGCCCAACTTAAACTCGTGGTTAGTTTTAGGCGGATATGTCCTGATGATCTTCGCTATCTTGCTTATTGTGTGGCTGATCCAAATAGCGACCATAGGAGCCGTGTCGCCGTTGGTCATTTGGACGACTGCGCTATTTGCCATTGCCTCGGCCGGGTACTCAGCGTTTCTCTTCGCCCAGGCGCGCGGCCGAGATTTCTGGCAGAGCCCGCTGCTTTTCTGGCACCTTTTGATTCAAGCGATCGTGGCGGGAGCGGCAATCATCACCCTCATTGGAACTATTTTTGGTCTCACGCTGCCGTTGTTCGCTTGGCTCGGCCACTTGCTCGTCATTTCCTTGTTTGCCAGCCTGGCGATGATTCTCGGCGAGCTGCTCATGAAACATGGCGCAGAAGAAGCGCGTCGCAGTGGCGAACTGCTGCTCAGCGGGGCGCTCAGCAAATCATTTTGGATCTGCGTCGTTGGTCTCGGTACTTTGGTGCCGATTGGACTGACTTTCTGGCAGGTGAGCTCTGTCGTTCCAAACGTCGTTGCTTCACTGCTCGCGTTATTCGGGTTGTGGATGTACGAGCATCTGTGGATCAAAGCCGGCCAGGCCGTACCCTTAAGTTAAGAAAGATTTGAATCATGAGTGATGACACGCAACCTCTCAATCCTGACGCCATGCGATTGGCGCCCGTAAGTGGCGGCCTTGCCAGTTATCCTCCGGTGGAAAAATGGCATGACTGGGTTGAATACGATACGTCCCAATGGCCGCGCAAAGTGGAGAAGCATTATCAGATTATTCCGACGATCTGTTTTAACTGTGAGGCGGCCTGTGGCCTTTTAGGCTTCGTTGATAAAGACAGTAATGGCATCCGCCGGTTTGAAGGCAATCCGGAACATCCCGGCAGCCGCGGGCGCAACTGCGCCAAGGGCCCGGCGACACTGAACCAGATTACCGATCCTGAACGCATCCGCTATCCATTGAAGCGCGCCGGTAAACGCGGAGAAGGGAAGTGGGAACGGGTCTCATGGGATGACGTGCTCGACGATCTTGGCGCGAGAATTCGCAAAGCGCTCCAGGAAGACCGGCGCAACGAGATCATGTATCACGTCGGACGGCCGGGGCACGAGCTGCTTTACCATCAGCGGATTCTTCATTCATGGGGAATCGACGGACACAATAGCCATACCAACGTCTGTTCCGCCGGCGCGCGTGCCGGCTACGCGTTATGGTCTGGCATCGACCGGCCGTCGCCGGATCACGCCAACGCACGCTTTATTCTTCTCCTGAGTTCCCATCTCGAGAGCGGTCACTACTTCAATCCCCACGCACAAAGAATCATCGAAGGGAAAGAGCGCGGCGCGAAAATCTGTGTGATCGATACGCGGCTGTCGAATACGGCTTCGAAAGCCGACTATTGGATCTCTTCCTGGCCGGGCAGCGAAGCAGCGATCATTCTTGCGATGTGCAACATTCTTTTGCAGGAAGACTTATTCGACCGGCAATTCGTTCGTCAGTGGGTGAATTGGGAGGAGTATCTGCGCGAAGAGCATGCCGACAAACCGCAAACTTTCCAAACTTTCATCGCGATTCTAAAGCGGACATACGCGCAGTACACGCCCGAGTTCGCCGCCACGGAAGCTGGCGTTGAACCTAAAGTAATAGTTGAAGTAGCCCACGAGATCGCTAAAGCCGGCTCGGCTTTTTCGTCCCATGTTTGGCGCAATACCGCCGCGGGAAATCTCGGCGGCTGGCAAGTGGCGCGGGCGCTGCAATTTCTCGTCGTACTGGTTGGCGCGGTCGGCACAGCCGGTGGCACCGCACCCAACGCCGCCAATAAATACATTCCCGCGCCGCCGCTCATGCCGCCACCGGCGAAAGTTTGGAACGAGCTGCTAATTCCGCCTGAGTATCCCCTGGCTTTCTTCGAGATGAGCTTTTTGCTGCCGCATTTTCTCAAAGAGGGACGCGGCAAGCTGGCGATGTATTTTACCCGTGTCTACAACCCGGTGTGGACCAATCCCGATGGCATGAGTTGGATCGAGATGCTCTCTGACGAGAGTAAAGTCGAACGCCACGCCTGTCTCACGCCGACATGGAGCGAGACCGCTTGGTTTGCCGATTACGTTTTGCCCATGGGCCACGCATCCGAGCGCCACGATCTGATGAGCCAGGAAACTCAGGCGGCGCGCTGGATCGGGTTCCGCCAGCCCATTTTGCGCATCGCATTGGAAAAGCAGGGTAAGAAATTCACCACGACCTACGAGGCCCATGAAGTGGCCGGCATCGGCCAAGTGTGGGAAGAGGATGAGTTCTGGATCGAGTTATCCTGGCGCGTCGATCCCGATGGCTCCCTGGGCATTCGTAAATATTTCGAATCGCCCTACGAGGCCGGCAAGAAAATGACCGTAGATGATTATTACCGCTGGATCTTTGAAAACAGCGTACCGGGCTTGCCGGAAGCAGCGGCCAAGCAAGGATTGCAGCCGCTGGAATACATGCGCAAGTACGGCGCGTTCTTAGTCGAGGACAACGTTTATAAAGTCCACGAAACCGGCATTAAATCCACCGATCTCGCCGACGCGACGACTGATCCCAATACCAATGTGATTATCAAGAATGGAACCGCGCTCGGCGTGGAAGTAGACGGGAAGGCCTGCGTTGGATTTCCGACGCCATCGCGCAAGCTCGAATTTTTTTCCAAGACTCTCAAGGATTGGAAGTGGCCGGAATATTCCATTCCCGGCTACATCAAAAGCCATGTGCATCCGGAAAACATCGATCTCAACGCGGGCGAGATGCTTCTGCTACCGACGTTTCGCTTGCCGACGTTGATTCATACACGATCAGGCAACGCCAAATGGCTCTATGAAATCTCTAACCGCAATCCGCTTTGGATCAATTCGAAAGACGCCCAAAACCTCGATGTCCAAACCGGCGATCTTCTCAAGGTTCAAACCGAGATCGGCCATTTCATCGACAAAGTGTGGGTTACTGAGGGCATCAAGCCGGGCGTGATCGCTTGCTCGCATCACCTCGGACGTTGGCGTTTGGCTGAAGATCAGGGTGGGGAGCGCTGGTCGACCGCGCTCGTTGATTTAAAGCAGATCGGTGAAGGAAAATGGATGATGCGTCATATTCACGGCATCAAGCCGTTCCAGAGCGACGATCCCGACTCCCAAAGAATTTTTTGGGAAGACGCCGGCGTGCACCAGAATTTGACTTTCCCCGTGCAGCCCGACTATATCAGCGGCCAGCACTGCTGGCATCAAAAGGTCCGCGTGACCAAGCCCGGTCCGGACGATAAATATGGCGACGTGTTCGTCGATACAAGTAAGTCTCACGAAGTTTACAAAAAATGGCTGCTCAAAACCCGCCCCGCCCCCGGACCGGATAATCTACGCCGACCCTATTGGCTGCCGAGATCGTACAAACCGGCGTTGGAAGCGTATTATTTGAAAGACAAATAGACAGCGGTTTCATTGGAGGTGCCCATGAAGCATGTCACGAATGTCTCAATTCTGTGGTCGATATTTGTGATGTGCGTAATCGTCGCCTGTTCGACGATGAGGACGCCGCACGAAGGTCCGTCCTCGGATTCGAAAGGCCGCTGGTCGGCGAAGGCGCCAATGCCAACTCAAATCAGCGAGGTGACGGTAGCGGGCTGCCAACAATAAGATCTACGTAATCGGCGGCAGCACCAAAGAGTTAGTCGATCATCGGCAAAACTTAGAATACGACATAGCGAATGATAGCTGGCGCGAGCGCGCGCCCTTACCCCGAGGGCTAACGCATGCAGGCGCGACTTCGTTGAAGGGTAAAATCTACGTGGTTGGCGCCTTCACCGCGTCGGGCCACGGCGACGCGGTCAATCTGGTTTACGAGTACGACCCGGCGACGGACTCGTGGCGCACGCTCGCGCCGCTCAAGAGCCCGCGCGGGTCAGTCGGCGTAACTGTGCTGAACGGCAAGATTCACGCCATCGGTGGGCGCGGCGTGGACAAGGTAACAGTCACGACACACGAGGTCTATGATCCCGCGAGCGGCAAGTGGACGGAGCTGGCGCCGCTTCCCAAAGCACGCGATCACCTTGCGGTCGTTGCCGGAGACGCCTTTATACACGCGATCGGTGGGCGCTTGAATGCCTCGTCCGAAAACGTCGATCTCCATGACATCTACAATCCGGCGACCAACAGTTGGCAGGCGGGGCCACCGCTACCGACCGCGCGAAGCGGTGTTGCGGGAGCGCTTTACCAAGGCAAGATATTTGTCGCGGGGGGTGAATGCCGCGACAAGAGAACCTATCCAGAGAACGAAGCATTCGATCTCAAGACCAGTCGTTGGACGTCATACACGCCTATGGTGATGGGACGCCATGGCTTCGGCGCTGTAACAGTGGGACGAAATCTCTACTTCGCCGGCGGCGCGGTCGAATGCGGCGGCGGCCAGAGATCGGATGAGTTGCTGGTGTTTAATTTGTCGTGATGGCGAGGAAACTTTAGCGGAGGAAACGCGCGTCTGAGCTGACGTAATGCCGCGATCGATGCGGTTCGCTGGGCTCACCGCATCCTACAGAGCTGCCTGCCTTTGGACAGCAGTTTTGTAGGATGCGGTGACCGGAGGAAACCGCATCTTCACGACCAAAACGTGTGTATTAAATCCGAGCGGTGGCAGTGTTAGCAGAAAGGTGGTGTCAATGATAGCGACAGACATTTTGCTTGACGCGTTCACACGGGTTAACGAATCCCTACACCGCACATTGGTTGACCTCACCCCGGAGGAGCTCCACAAAGAGCCGCATCCGCCCATAGGCTGGCTCGCCTGGCGGCTTAGCCGAGTTATGGACAGCAACGCTTCACGGCTTGCTGGCCGGGAGCAGCTGTGGATTGGCGATGGTTGGGCCGCTCGATTTGGCATGCCGCCCGAGCCTGCGGACTTTGGGCGATCGGTCGCTCACACGCGCCAGCAAGTGCTAGATTTTCGTGCTTCGTTGGATCTGCTTCTGGCATACCACGATGCAGCGTATGAACGAATGAAGACGTACCTCAAGACGCTAACCGCTGAGGATCTTGCGCGGCAGCTCAATGAACCTCGGTATCAACCGCTCCCGACGGTAGCCGTGCGGCTGGTAAGCGTGTTGGAGAACGCGATGACAAACCAAGGCCAGATCAGCTACTTGAAGGCTTACCACCGGCTCGCCGGCTGGTTCCCGAGTGAAGCTAAGAATCCCGCCAGCTTCCGCTAGACCCTCGAAAGAAGTCGCCAGAAAGCTTTGTAGTATGCCGTGATCGGAGGAAACCGCGTCGTTGAGCATCATATGCTGCTTTAGAACTTCTGTGATTTTGCGCGTTCGTCGAGCCAAAAATCCTAACATAGGCATCACGCCAAGGGAGGTGACTGATCAGTGATCTTTTGTCGATCTTCTAATTTAGCCGGCTCAGGTGGTTTACTCGGACTAGATAAGCCGTCGTCGAGTGCCCTCTTGAATCCACGGATAGCTTCCCCCAGTCCCTTACCAATCTCAGGAAGTCTTCCTGGACCAAAGATAATAAGGGCAACGGCCAAAATCAAAATAAGATGCATGGGCTGTAATAGACCTTCAAACATGTGAGATTCCTATGGCCCCTTGTATGGCCTCCCCGTTATCGCTTCGTGCATTCTATTTTTCATAAACCATTCGACAGATTCATCATCGCGCAAACCTTATGCCAGTTGATTAACCGCGCACGATGATTCGACTGCGCAGACTGGCTCGTTGAATTTCAGGGTTACGCAAATGTAAAGACTATGGAATGGTTTGTGTTTATGCGGAACTGCGTCAGGGCACGAAAACTTCAAAATCTGCGAGCAAAGGCTGATCCGCCTCGCAGTAGCGTAAGCGTCGAGCTGCGATTAGAGATGTGGCTGAAAGGCACAATGGCTAGCCAAAATGTCGCAGTCTCGCACCTGCTGTAAGGAGATTTTGGAAGCACAAAAGGTCCAACCCATCAATGCCGCTGTTTTTGTTATGGCACCAAATTTGCCGCTAGCCATGATTGGATTATCTCTCTTCAATCAAGCGAAACGGGACTAGCCAAGGGAGTGAACTCATGCAAAAGATATTTTGCCTTGGATTATTGTCGGCAACAATTCTTGTGACCGGTTGTTCTGCTTATCGGGTCGGGAGCCAAGTCCAAGCCGGCAGACAAGACCTTTTGGTTGGTAGGAGTGCGTCCGCGGTTGCCTACTTCCAGGAAGCAGCGAACCTAGATTCAAACTATGAGAGGAGTATCGGCTACATGCGAGAAGGGGTGTGGACCTATCTTGGACGGGCCAATTACGACGCCGGAAAACTACCGCAGGCGCGCCAAGCCTTAGAGCGGGCACTTGCTCGTAATGAGCCAGATTATTTCGCTAATCTTTATCTAGGTTTAGTGTTAGCGAAAGCTGAGGAACGGGGGCAAAGCGTCAGAGAACTCAAAAGTGGCTTGGAGGGCCTCGATGAATGGTTCAATTACACCACTAGCAATGCTTTTTACGGACAGTTCTGGGATCCGTCAGGAGCCATTCGCTCTGAAATCGATGGAGATCTCGCGATGATATCCAGCTCGGATATCGACTGGCCCAAGCTAGTCGCGAGCGTAGAATGGGTTGGCAAGAAAACGGAAGAAGAGATTGATCTGGCGCGGCGCGACGAACGCCGGCAGTATGACAACGACAGAACCAGACGAAGGAGGGGATGACACTAGAACAAAACGATAAACGTAGAGAACAACTTTTGAACGTCGGTAGAACTCGGCGCGGCAAGACTAGACTTCGAATTGATTAACTGTGAAAATTTCGAGCGCTCTGAGAGACTCAAGATCGACTTAGATCATTTGATCGAAATGTGCTAGCGCAACGACTATCCAGAAAAGCCAACTCACTACTCGGAACAAGCATCGCCACCAGCCGCGCCGGTTGATGTCTCGTCCACGATGATTTAAGCCTCCTTCATGCGCGACCGACAATGTTCGTCAGGGAATTTTGACCATAAGAGGCCGCAATCGCGCGAGCGCTATGAACGAGAGGAAACGATATCGAATCGGACATGGCCTGAGCCGGCCGTTCGCCATGCTCACCGCATCCTACGGTATTCAACCTCTACACGTCCAGCGGTAGTCGGTTGACGTGACAATAATTCTTGATCTCGTCAATAAACCGCTCACCAAGATCGGCTAATTTCCGCTCGCCCACACCACGCACGCCGAGCAGAGCACTTGGCGAGCTAGGACGTAGGCGCGCCATGTCGCGTAGCGTAGCGTCACTGAATAGCACATAGGCCGGCACGTTGCGTTGGTTGGCAATCTCCCGTCGCAAGTTGCGCAGGGTTTCGAACAGACCAGTGTCAACGCTTTGCCAAGATTTTTCATCGAAGCGGGTCTTGCGGACTTTAATTTTTGGCTGCAGCAACCGCACGGTCCGTTTGCCTCGCAGAACTTCCCGTGAGGCATCATTCAGGTGCAGAACCGGACGTTCATCGGCAGTTCGTTCGAGCACGCCGTCATCGATCAGCTGGTAGAGCATGCTAGTGAGCGTCTTGCGGTCGGTGCCTTTCAACAAGCCGTAAGTGCTCAGTTCTTCGTGACGCCAGCGCCGAACCCTTTCAGTATTTGCGCCCAACAAAAGATCGACAATGTGTTCGGCCCCGAAGCGTTCGCCGGCGCGCGCTATGCACGAGAGAATTTTCTGCGCAGTTACCGTCGCATCAGCCAGACCTTCGACTTCATTCAAACAGACATCGCAAGCCTCGCAGTTCGGCCTAGCGTATTCCTGTCCAAAGTATTCCGAGAGCTTGCGGTGGCGACAATATACGCCGGTGCACAAGCGGCGCATATGATCGAGTAACTCGCGTGACGCGGCTATTACGCCGGCGGGCTCCTTCGCGTCGACCGCGCTTTTCTCGATGAGCGATTCCCAGCGCAGAACGTCGGCGGCGGAATACAAGAGCATGCATTCCGCCTCCAATCCGTCGCGCCCGGCGCGGCCGGTCTCCTGCTGATAGTGCTCGATGGATTTAGGCATAGCGGCGTGAATGACGCAGCGCACGTCGCTGCGATCGATGCCCATACCGAAAGCGACCGTCGCCGCTACTACGTCTATCTCTTCCGCTGCGAAAGCGTCTTGCGTTCGGCGACGTTCGTCCGCTTCCATGCCGGCGTGATAGAAAGCGGCGCGCAGTTGGTTCGCCTGCAGGAACGCGGCCATGGATTCGGTGTCATTGCGACTGATGCAGTAAACGATGGCAGCCTTGCCTGGGTGGCGTCGCAACACTTCCAGTGCTTGCGCCCGCGCATCCACGCGAGGCACGACACGGTAGACCAAATTAGGACGGTCGAATGTTCCGACCAGCACGACGGGATTCTTTAGGCGCAATTGCGCGGCGATGTCAGCGCGAACGCGCTCCGTGGCGGTCGCAGTGTACGCGTGAAGGCTGGTCTGCGGAAAGCGGCTCTTGAGCTCGGCGAGCTGGCGGTATTCGGGTCGGAAGTCGTGCCCCCAATGGCTGATGCAATGGGCCTCGTCGACAGCGAAGGCACGCACGTTGAGGCGTTCAACGAACTGCAAGAAGCGCGGCGTCAGCAACCGCTCCGGCGCCACGAAGACGAGACGGCAGCGGCCGGCGGCAATCTGCTCTTCGGTTTGGCGGAGAGCTTCCGGAGACATGCCGCTATACAGAGCTGCCGCCGGATAGCCACACTCGCGCAAGCCATCGACTTGATCCTTCATTAAAGAAATCAGCGGCGAGACTACGATATCAGTCCGCTGCGCCAGCTCGGCGGGGACCTGGTAGCACAATGACTTGCCGCCACCGGTTGGCATAACGACGAGGGAGTCGCGCAGCTCCAGCCCTGCTCGTATGGCTTGCTCTTGCAGTGGCCGCAGTTCGGAAAATCCCCAGTAACGGCGCACGGTGGCGAGTATGTCAGCAGTAGTGCGGTCTGTCGGTGGATTCATTAACGTATGAATACCATAGAAATTACGCCGCAGTCAGTAAAATGATTTAGATTAACTGCAAGAAGATTTCTAAAAGGTCACTTCAACCAAGCTGAATAGTTTTACTGTATCAATGGCGGTGATGACGTTGTTTATATGTGTCTCGATCACCGGCCAACTGGTAGTTGTCAGAACCACAATGGCCAGGCGATAGGTCGCGAGGTTTTGCTGGTATTTGAGATTTTGGTCCGTTGTGACCAATATCTCGAACGTCGATTGTTCGGCAGCGCGTAATAACTCGCCGTTCTGGAGCGTGCTCCAACCCTTTTCAAATACTGTTGAGACGTAGTGATGCGGGAGGTATCCGCGCAAAGGAACCGGAGTACCCTGATCAAAGAGAACCCGCATGGTTCTCAGTGAGCTTCGATCTGGAGGCTAAGTTGGGCGTGTTCAAGAACGGCCTCTACTTGTTCTCGCGAAACACCGGGAAACCAGGCGAGAAAGTCATCCACCCGCGCACCGCTTTCGAGATTCTCGAAGAGCGCTTTTACGGGTACTCGAGTCCCCCTAAAGACCCACGCGCCGCTGAGCTTGCTCGGATCGCGCTCGACGGCTGAACAAGATGACCAGTTCAACATGATTACGAGGTTACCGTGAATTCGGACATCCAGCAAGGCGACTTTCTAAATCCCTTCTCCCCTTCCTCTCTGCGTGCCCTGAATCGGTGTGCGGTTCCATTCGAGGGCCTCTTGGATCTTGCGGGGTAGGGGAGGTTTGCGGGACGTCATGAAGTGGACGAATTCCTCCTGGGTTGCGATCTGCATGCGGGGGTTTTTCTGTTTCTCGTCACCGAGCGTCGAAACAGCCTCACGATAGTCGTGACCCGGATAGACGCGAATTTGATCGCCAAGGGCTTTGAGTTTTGACAGACTTCTGTATTGCGCTTCGGCGTTCCCGCCTGGAAGATCGGTACGGCCACAACCGCCAATCAATAGCGTATCACCGGTGAATATCCGATCGCTAAAAAGCAGGCACATCGCGTCTTCGGTGTGACCTGGCGTGTGAATAATTTTGAGCGACTGTTGGCCGAACTTGATCTCATCGCCATCTTCGACACGCAGGTCGACGTAAGGCGCATCCGTGGCCCGGTGCATGACAATTTTAACGCCACAGCGCTCACGCAGAATTTTGCACGCCGAATTGTGATCAGCATGGGTGTGGGTGTCGATGGCGTAGAGCAGTTTCGACCCCAAAAATTCGGCTATTCCAACGTAATCGTCGGCTTTATCGATTTCCGGATCGATAACAACACAGACTTTTTCCTTGGCGCAACCAAGAATGTAAGACAAACAACCGGCGGAGCGGATCTGCTCGAAAAAGATTTCCTCACTGCCCATCGACGCTTACTCCTAGAATTTCGCGCCCTAAACTTTTGCCAGCGTGCCTTTTTCCGGGTTGTAACGATACCGATCGATCTTTTCGAGATCATAACTGAGGAAACGAAAAATTACGCCGGGGCCTTCGACCGCGTTCGTCGAATGGATCTCGCCGGGCAAGTAGGGGACCACGACTCCCGGTGTAAGGCGATCGAGCCGCTCCTTTTCAAGCTGCGCTGTGCCTTCTTGTGAGCCGTCGTCCGTGCGTTTGTACTTCGTTATTTCGGTTACGCCTTTGTAGGAACCGTAAACCACCCAGCAGGGTC
>VBKY01000098.1:9175-102791 GCA_005879255.1 Deltaproteobacteria bacterium | reverse complement strand
GATCTAAAAAAACTAATTAAAACCAGCCGTCAGCTCATAAAAGAGAGCAAAAAGCTTGCGGAGGAGCAGCGAAAAGTGATGGCTCAACTTCAAAAAGCACTGGACAAGCTCTATGAAGTGAAATCAAAATGAGGCACCATCGAATTTTTAACTCATGATCACAGATCTCGCAATGGCTATGGCTTTGCGCTGGTCGCCGAAACTCGTCTCTGAGCCGCAGCTTCCGCTCCTCTAGCGAACGATACCATGGAGTGCATCGTACACTACGACGTTATTAAAGCGGCAAATTTGATCCTCCTCTGTAGTCGAACGGCGACACTGTTTACGTCTCTCTGCGAAAAAATCCGATTTTCGTTGGCTTAATTTTGTGGCATATCCATTGCGCTAGAGTGGAGTGCCCATGAACAAGATGATTCTCTGGTTGTTCACGATTTTCCTTGTCGGTGCACAGCGGAACGAAAGTATTCCGCGATGCTCATCAACAAAATCTATTTCTGATTTCTTCTGCACTGGCCTCCTTTCTATTTCAGGAAGGGTCTAACCATTGGGTTGAGAAGAACGCGGCGGACCGTGCCTCTCACCCAAAAAGTTACGCTCTGTTTGAATTGATTTTTCCTACAATCCATTCCTAACGCTGCGCTGCTTCTCACGTCTGCGTCATGAAGGCCGTTGTGTTGCGATGGGCTCGTTCGCTAGAGGAGCGGCAACTGCGGCTTGGTTGGTTGGATGAAATAGGCGGGAATCCAGCCGCTTTATCATTCTCAGGTGAATTGACGAGCGTTGAAACGTCGTGAGCTTCCATTAGCTCTGAGGGAGAGGGCTGCAACACCGGAATAAGAAACTTATACGACGAACCGCCGAACGGCCCATTAAGCCACTGCTGGCCCTCCCACACAGCTTTGGCTAATGCGGTATTGAAGGGTTCTGGATACCTTGCCAAGTCACGAGAACGGTTGGTTTGGTTGGGGCAGTTAGTTTTACGCGATTGCTCCGCCGTAGGTACATTTTGACCCAATAATTGTAAAAGTATTCGAGATCCTGCTGTGTATGCTCTAGGCCGCCTTCATCAGTTTGATAACGAACTGTTACCCATCTTCCTTCTAACGAGATTTCCGCCTGATTTACGACATTTCGGTTATCCAAATAGCATCCAGCGCCGCGCAGCAACTGAGAAATACTATAAGGGTCTGGCATTTTGCTGGAGTCCTGACGCCGACTCTTGCCGCGCAAATCGAAGCACTCGATGTCCTCCGTTGAAAAACGTAAATCGACTTGGCGATCTGTGCTCATGAGGCTGCCACGGCGTGATGACCGGCGAAGAAATTCACTGACAAAGCGCGAAAATGAAAAGTTTACGTGCCCTGCCGGGGTCTCTTTAGCAATTACCAGATAGGTTCCGCTTCTGATCTCCAGGTCGAAAGCAGAAAGGCCGAATTTTTCGAGTGCCTGTCCGAGCGCCCGTAGTTGACAAGCAAAGCTATTGGCGCCGCCGCCTGGCGCGTCACTCGACTTCGGCAATACGCAATCATCTTCTTGGACCATGATTTCATTCCTGGCATTTTGCGTTTTCATTCTGCACCTCGGGCGTCACGTGGCTTGTCAGCAGTGAACCTGCTTTCCACGTTCCTCTCAGGAAGGGCCTTCGTGTACCGATGGACGGCGGTGTGTCCGATCGGCACGGTGAGAAGGTATAGGTTATTCGACGGCGCCAACCTGAGTTCGTGGACAAAGCGCGGCGCAGAAGACACCGGGTTCAGCTTGCGACATAAGTATTCTATCGATGACGATCCGGAATCCGAGCTAAGCGCTGCACGAGAACGGTGAAGTCACGCAGTTAAGCACCCTGGCCCAGGCTTGCGCCATCTTGTCTCCGACTTGCACGTCTCGAACGCCCATCCAAAAGACCAATGCCACTAAAACGACAACCAACGTATACTCAACAAGGCCCTGTCCATATTCTTCCCTGCAAAGCCGATTCAATAAGTCCATTCCATTCCTCCTATTTTTGATTTCTGTAACTCTCATAGAAATGCCTGTGCCGAAAGCGTTTCATGTCATGGCTTTCATCACCTCTCCGCCTCTCCTTTTTGAGACCAAAAAAAACCGGCTACAGAGTTTCTGTTGCCGGTTTCACCACTCGCTCACTGATCCCCTTGGTGACCACGTCGGGGTGTCAGTTCATCGCATCAACGTCTTTGCAGTATCCTTGCGCATAGATTGTGCCAGGGAGCATCATGGAAAAGATTGGTGCGTTGAGGCTTGGGCGGTGACAGCCCTAAGCTACTTCGCACCAAGATTGCGCCTGATTGACAAACAGATTTGCCAGAGGTGTCATGTTCGAAAGATTTACAAATTGCTAGCCTGAATTCGTTGAAGGGACTGCACTGGTAGGAACGAGCTAGGGGCAGGGAACAAGCTGAAGCTGGGGTAATTCACCCTGACCCCAGACGTGACCCTGGTGGGGTGCAATTTGTCTCTCTGCCTCGAAGCACATACGATCAGCAACACTCATGCGGGGGGACTTGTTTTGCGCAATGTTGTGGTCAAAATTTACGCGCCGCTTCTCCATCCAGGAAGATCTCAAGCTCGGACAATAAGCGGACACGAAAAATAAAAACTATGAGTTAGAATAGATCGTTTGACTTCAAATCAAGTAGTCTCTACGAGATTAACGCCACTCCACGCTCATGCGCGAATTGCTTTCTCCCGGAGGTGGTCACATGAACATTATGCGGATCACCTGCTCGCAAATCCACAATCTACGGACTGAACTCGTTTGGCTGGCTGAACAGCAAAAGTTTCTCAGTAGAGAGTTACACGAATTTATTATCGCTCATTTATCAAACTTTCCCGAAGCTTCACAGAATTATCCCGATACGGGCATACGCCAGTGAAATCAATCTGTGTGGTGAAGTATCTCCGAGGGATGCATTATTAAAGGTTGCGGACGTTTTCGGGTTTGAGATATGCGACGAGTACCCAGAGGTGAGGGGTTCCTGAGGGTAGACTGTCGATGCCTGACTTATCGCCAGGAAAATGGCGTCAGGGGCAAGAATAAACTGCACTAAGATATAGCGAGAAGCTAGAGCCGAGATTCCGCGGCTAACAGAATCATTTGGGATTTTGAATTGCCGATGCTTCGACGGAGTTTATCCTGAGCCCTTCGACTCCGCTCAGGATAGACTCCGTCGAAGGGCTCAGCATAGGTTTTGGATTGAATCGGAAATAAAAATCGGAAGAGCCGTATCAGCTCTCTAAGGGCAAACTGACCGGTTGATGACGCTCGGCCGAAAGGTCGGCGGCTAACGTCACTTCCATGACTTGCCGGGCCTGCTCGGGAGTCACAAGCACGGGACGGTCGAGCGCAACCGCGTCGATAAAGTGAATCGTTTCGGCCTCCATCGGACCCTGATACACGTGTGCCACTTGCTCGCCAGGCATTGTCGAGAGCGGGAAGACCATTCCGCGCTGCATCGTGTTCAGTACGACATCCCGGTGGGTATCGTCGATGAGAAGTGCGCCTTCGGTCGCGACGAACTCGATCGTCGTCGTTGAGAAGTGCGGATAGCCCGGCGGCAGCGCCCATCCCGCGCCGATGGTGAACACCGTGCCGTCCTCCATCGTCACCATGATCCACTGGCAGTCGGGCATCCCGTGGGTTTGTTCCATAATACGATAGACGACTTCGGAATAGACCCGCACCGGCTTGGTGCCTTCTAAGCACCAAAGAATGAAGTCAATATCGTGCGTCGCCTCCATCACGGCCGGTGAGAGCCGAATGCGCCCACCGATTTTGTTGCCGATGGAGCGAGAAACGTTACGGCTCACCAGCGCGGTCACCGGCCGTCCGAGAGTGCCGTTTACCAAGCACTGCTTCACGTAAGCGTACTTCGGGTTGAACCGCTGTGTATAACCGATGGTGAGTTTGAGTCCTGCTTTTTTTGCGAGGCTCATCATCTCGTCCGCCTCTTTCAAAGCAAGTCCCATCGGCTTTTCCAGAAAGGTGTGCTTGCGCGCGAGGAGACAGTCTTTAGTAATCGGATAATGTGTGGTCTCCGGCGTGCTGCACACGAAGATCGCATCGATATCATCCTGGCGAAGCAGCTCACGATAATCTGTGGTCGCTGTCTTCGCCCTGGTCTCTTCGCCAATTCGTGCGAGCTTTGCGGGATCGATCTCGGCAAGGTGTACGCTCTCGACCAAAGGATGATTGGCGCAGACTTTCGCTCGAATCTCGCCGATCCATCCAGTACCGATGATCCCAACATTGATCTTCCGGCTCGTCATGTTCATACCTCCGCAAAGCCATCGAGAGGTCATCCCCTTCAGGAGGGCACGGCGGCACACTACGCCAGGCACCTGCGCGGATCAAGCATTTGAGTTCTGTTCAATCGTTGACGAAATCCTCGTTGCGTTTTTCCCTCCCCAGTAGTAGGTTACCGACCGTCGTGGCGCTTTTCTAAGGATAAAGTCCTTTATCCTCCTTTCGCCTTCATACTTCATCCTTGACGGATGAAGGAGGTCATTATGCTTGGATTTAAAATGGCCGTGCTACTTGCTTTGGCGACGCTCATCCCGGGAGCCGTCTCAACCGCGCAAGAGTTTCCGACCAAACCGATCGAGCTTGTCATCCCGTACGCGGCCGGCGGTTCCCACGATCTGACGGCGCGGGCACTAGCAAGCGTTGCGCATCAGTACCTCGGCCAGCCGATGTTGGTGATGCTGAAGCCCGGCGGAGGAGGAGCCGTAGGTTCGCAAGCGGTGATCCGAGCAAAGCCCGATGGCTATACCTTGATGCTTGGCGGCAGCGGACCAAACACCATTTTTGCCCTCGTCCAGAAGGCGCCGATCGGCCCCGATCATTTTACGTCGATCGCGCGAATCAACTATAGCCCGGCTATCTTCTCGGTTCGAGCCGAAGCGCCGTGGAAAACGTTTCGTGAGGTCGTTGACCACATGAAAAAGAATCCGGGAAAGTTCAATTTCGCTAACACGGGAACCTGGGGAGCGGCGGATTTTCCCATGCGCCTGGTCGCTCGCGCCGCCGGACTCGAATACAACAACATCCCGTTCGACGGCGGCGGACCGGCATTGCTCGCGGTGCTGGGTGGTAACGCCGACGGTAGCTTTCTATTCACGGCTCAGCTGCTTCCCCAGATTGGCGCCGGAAAAATCCGCGCCCTCGCGGTCAGCGATACGCGGCGGCTTCGTGATCTGCCCAACGTTCCGACGCTTCGCGAAGAGGGCGTTGATGTCCTGTTCACCCAATGGCGATCGGTACTCGCCCCCAAGGGAATTCCCCAACCGATCGTTGAGAAGCTGGAAGCAGCGTTCAAGGGCATGACAGGGGATAGTTCGTTCCAGGCACTGATTAAGCAGCTCGGCGACGAGATTCACTTCCAAGGTGGGAAAGAGTTCGATGCCACCTGGCGGCAGGAATGGGACGGGTTCGCCAAGGTCGTGGCTGGCGCGCAGAAGTAGTTTCGCAGACGATGGGCCGGTGGGACGCGATTGTGGCAGCTGTGGCGCTGGCGCTTGGCGCCGCGGCCATGTTCGAGTCATCAAAGCTCACGTTCGGGACGATCCACAGCCCCGCACCGGGTTTTTTCCCTTGGTGGACAAGTGTCATCATCGTGTTGCTGGCGCTGGTCCTGATGGTTCAAGCGCTGACGGGCTCGATCACGGCTGGAGAAGGCTCAGGTCGAATCGCGAAAGTAGCTTTGCTCCTGGTTGTGCTTAGTGCTTATACCTTTCTGCTCGATCCGCTCGGCTATCTAATCTGTACATTTCTTCTCGTCCTGTTCATGTTGCGCGTGCTGGATTCGGCATGGCGGTGATTACCGCAGTCGGTTCGTATGTCGTGTTTGCTGTTTGGCTGAGTGTCCCGCTACCGCGAGGGCCACTCTAGGAGAGTTACTTGTGAGTTACTCATCCCCGAAGAGAGGGAGTCTTTGTGCTCTTGGCGTCTTGGCGCGATAAAAACGATCGACGTTCAAAAGTTCAATGTTCAACATTCAATGTCCGCGCTCCGCACTTTGAACTTTGAGCCTGGAACCTTGAACGGAAGAATTGCGCAAGCATGGATATCCTCAACAATCTCGCGACCGGTTTTGCCGTCGCGCTGACACCGATCAATCTTCTCTACTGTTTTTTGGGATCATTTATCGGAACGGCCATCGGTGTCCTGCCCGGTCTCGGCCCGCCGGCAACGATCGCCCTGCTGTTGCCTGTGACTTATGGGATTCCCGCCACCTCTGCGGTCATCCTGCTTGCCGGAATCTTCTACGGCGCTATGTACGGCGGCTCGACGACTTCGATCTTGTTGAATATCCCCGGAGAGGCTGCATCGGTGGTCACTTGTCTGGATGGTTATCAGATGGCGCGCCAGGGACGAGCCGGCGCGGCGCTGGCGATTTCGGCGTTCGGCTCTTTCATCGCCGGGACGCTCAGTATCTTCGGTCTAATTCTCTTGGCGCCGCCGCTTGCCGCCTTCGCGATCAAGTTTGGGCCTCCGGAGAACTTTGCACTCCTCGTTCTCGGACTCACGATGGTCGGCTACTTAGCCGGGGCTTCAATGGCGCGAGGCCTGATGATGGCTTGCCTCGGGCTCCTGCTCGGAACCGTCGGACTCGATCCGATCATGGGAACCCAACGATTCACCTACGGAGTGTTCAAACTCAGCGAAGGGTTTGAGTTCATTCTTGTCGCCATGGGTCTGTTCGGAATCGGCGAGGTCCTCGTCAATGTCGAACAAACCATCAAGGCTGAAGTCTTTCAGACAAAGATTCGCGGGCTCCTACCGAACCGGGAGGAATGGCGCGCCTCGGCCGCGCCGATCGCACGAGGATCATTGCTGGGATTCTTCATCGGCGTTCTGCCCGGCGGCGGAGCGATCATCTCGTCGTTCATCTCGTACGCGCTCGAGAAAAAGCTCAGCAGGCACCCGGAGCGCTTCGGCAAGGGCGCCATCGAAGGAGTGGCCGCGCCTGAAGCAGCAAATAACAGCGCGGCAACCGGCTCGTTCATCCCGCTGCTCACTTTGGGAATCCCGGGAAATGCGTCGATCGCGATGATCTTTGCGGCGCTGCTGATCCACGGCGTAAGACCCGGTCCGCTGCTGGTCATTGAGAAACCAGATGTCTTCTGGGGGCTGGTTGCGTCCATGTATATCGGTAACGTCATGCTGCTGGCTTTAAACCTGCCCCTGATCGGGCTCTGGGTGAAGCTTCTTCGCGCCCCGTATCCGCTGCTGGCGCCCCTCATCCTGGTATTTGTCATCATCGGCGCCTATAGCGTGAACAACAGCGTTTTCGATGTGGGGACAACCGTCGCCTTCGGTGCGTTCGGGTACCTGATGCGCAAGTGCAACTTTGAGCCGGCGCCTTTGGTTCTCGCCATGATTCTCGGCCCTCAACTCGAGGCCTCGCTGCGGCGCTCTTTGATCTACTCCCGGGGAAACCTTGGAGTCTTTTTCGAGCGCCCAATCGCAGCCGTCCTGATGGCGCTGGCTCTGTTGATGTTACTCTCGCCTTTACTTCGCTGGGCGCTCAGCCGTAAATTTTCCGGGATTGTGGAACCGGCTTCTGACGCCGAAGCCACGGGAGACAAATCCGATGTGGTTTCAAAATGAAGCAGCTGAGTTAATGTTTAACGGTGAATAATCCGCGCCGGGAGGGTAGCATGCGCTTTATTGTATCGATCACAGATTATGTCTTCCCTTCTCTGGAACCTGAGCAACGTGTGCTGGCGCCGCTGAGTGTGGAGTTGCGTCCGCAACAGTGCCGCTCTGAGGAGGAGATCATCGCGCTGACTCGAGACGCGGACGGTGTCCTGAATTGTTACGCAAAGATGACTGCGCGTGTCATCGAGAATCTCAATCGCTGCAAGATCATCGCGCGCTATGGCATTGGCGTTGACAACGTGGACTTGGCCGCGGCAAGCAAAGCCCGAATTCTCGTGACCAATGTCCCGGACTACTGTGTCGATGAAGTCTCGGATCACGCGCTAACCTTGCTCTTGGCGCTCGCGCGCCAGATTGTTAGCGCCGATCGGGCCGTGAAAACCGGAGCCTGGGATGTCGTCGCTCATGCAGGAATTCGCCGGCTTCGCGGCCAGACGCTGGGTCTGCTTGGATTCGGCAAAATCGCCAAGGCGCTGGCATCGAAGGTACAGCCACTGGGAATGAAGGTGCTTGTCTATGATCCTTATCTCGAACCCGCCGCAATCGCTCCTCATGGAGCGGAAGCCGTCAACTTTGAAAGGATCCTTGCTGAGGCTGATGCGATTTCGATTCACGTGCCGCTTTCGCCAGAGACGCGCAACCTGATCGGTGAGCGCGAGCTGGCGCGGATGAAGCCGACGTCGTTCCTCATCAACACATCGCGGGGTGGCATCGTCGACGAGCAAGCTCTCGCGGCCGCGTTGAAAGACGGTCGGTTGGGCGGCGCCGCCCTGGATGTGCTCAGCGTTGAGCCACCGCCGGCAGATCATCCCCTGCGGCAAGCTCCGAATATTATTCTCACTCCACACCTGGCCTTTTATTCGCGCGAGTCGGTGGTTGAACTGCAGACCAAAGCTGCCGAAGAGGTGGCGCGGGCTCTCAAGGGTGAGCCGCCCCGGTCTCCCGTCAACCCCGAAGTTCTCAACCGATGAAGATTGCTTGAGGTGAAGGAAGTGGCATGAGGCTTCAGGCTCACTGCACAGCGGTCATAGCCGTCGACATGCATCGAGGCCATCTGGACCCTTCGGTGGCGACGCTTCCTTTAGCTGCTGAACGCTGCGGTCCGGTGATCGCGCAAACCGCGAAACTCTTCGACGAGCTTCGCGCCATCGGTGTCCGCATCATCCACGTGGTTACCGAATACCGAGAGTCCGGGGAGATCGCAGCCAATCCCTTTTGGAAAACAATTCACGATGATCCGACCAAAGCGAGGAAGGGGATTCTCCGCCACAACCTCGCCGGAAGTCATGGGACAGAAATCATCGCGCCGCTCTATACAGAAGACGATCTCGTCGTCAGAGGGAAAAAGCGCTACAGCGCCTTCTATGCAACGGACCTCGAGTTTGTGCTGCGTCGTCTCGGCATTGACACTGTGATCCTTGCCGGCATCAACACGACAACCTGCGTTCTCTGTACCGCTTTCGAGGCCACTAACCGCGACTTTCGGGTTGTCATCGCATCCGACGCCGTGGACTCCATGGATGGAGAGGAGATGCATCGCTTCGCCCTCCGACTCATGGAAGCCTCCATCGGATGGCCGCTGACCAATCAGCAGATTATGGAGGCCTTCAAGAGTTCCCTTCGAAGCGTTTCTCCGCTTCTTCAGCGCCCTCGGCCCGGTTGTAGTCCTGATCCAAGTCGCCATCTCCAGCGGGGCTTTTCACGGTGAAGAAAACCGCGGGCCCGCCAATGGCGCGACTTCTGTGTTTGACGCAGCGCGGGATGTGGATCAAGTCTCCTGCCTCGCAGATTCGCTCTTCGTCACCAAGGACGAAGTGAAGCTTCCCCTCGAGCACCAAAGTGAATTGCTCCTCGTTGGGATGCATGTGGAGCGGCGGACCTTCCTCGTCCGGTTTGGTCACGATTCCCGCCTTCATAAATTCGCCAACGGCAGACTGCACGAACTGTTGCGGGTTTGCCGTAGCGCGATTCTTTTGCATCTCGGCAATCTTGTAAAAAGCCATTTTTCTTCCTCCTATGTCGCGGGCGGTTTTGCATTCCTCATTACTGCAAGGCGGGTAGATTGTCTACCTTGACGGACGCTCAAAGCCGCTGTTAGATTCACGACCAAGGGAGATACTTGCCATGGCAGAAGCACACATTCTGAGAATCGATGCGTTGCCGGTAGTCGAGCGCGGCAATGGCATAGAGACCATTCCCCTCGTCACTAAAGAGATCGGCGCCAAGCACATCACGACCGGCTTGACCCGCTTCCCGGCTGGCGCGAAGGTTCCGCTCCACTCTCACAACTGTGATGAGCAGGTGACCATTCTCGAAGGAGAGGCCGAAGCGGAGGTTGACGGACAGCGACACCGTTTGCATCCTTTTGATACGACGCTTGTCCCTGCGGATAAGCCACATCGATTTGTCAATGTCGGGACCTCGCACCTCACGATCATGTGGATTTACACGAGCAGCGAAGTGACCCGAACCTTTACCGAGTCCGGCGAAACCGTGGCTCACCTTTCCGATCGTGACCTCGTCAGTCCTCTTCCTCCGAAAGGGAAGTAGGATTCTTTGCGGTTTTGGCGTGTTAGCGCTAGCTTATTCGGCGTTCAAAGTTCAAGGTTCAATGTTCAACGTCCCCGCTCCCGACCTTGAACTTTGAACGTGGAACCTTGAACAGAGAAGGACGAGTGGAAGCTGACCGCTGGTTGCGACTGTTCGTACAATGGCCTCAACTCCATCAACCGATCGCCGATTTCAATCACGCGATCTCGAAGCCTTCGTCGCGCGCGCTCTCACAGCCGTCGGGTTGCCTACCACAGATGCCGAACAGGTGGCGCGGCTAATGATCCTGGCCGATCTGCGGGGCTCTGACGGTCACGGCATTTTCCGTTTGCCGCAATATGTCCGGCGCATCAGAGCCGGCGGAATGAATCTGCGGCCGAACATTCATGTCGTCCCGGAAACAGAGGCGACGGCTCTGGTCGATGGCGATAACGGTATGGGGCACCTAGTGATGCGCTTTGCGGCGCAGGTCGCGATGGACAAAGCCGAACGCGCTGGAGTGAGCTGGGTCGGCGTTCGACGGAGCAACCACGCAGGGCCGGCGGCGCTCTACGCTATGATGCCACTCGAGCGCGACATGATCGGGATCTACATCGCGGTCGGCAGCGCCAATCACATGCCTCCTTGGGGTGGAGTCGAACTGCTACTGAGTACGAATCCGATCGCGTTCGCGATTCCGGCTTTCCAAGAACCGCCGATCGTTCTCGATATCGCCACTAGCGTGGCGGCATACGGCAAGGTGAAAACCAAAGCTCAACGAGGCGAGCTGATGCCTGAAGGCTGGATGATCGACGCGTTCGGCAAACCGTTGACTGACCCGCAACGAGCTGAAGAAGGCTTCCTGCTTCCTATCGGCGGTTACAAAGGCTATGGCCTCGCGCTCGTCTTCGGTCTGCTTGCCGGCACGCTGAACGGTGCCGCATTCGGTCGCGACGTGATCGACTTCAACAAAGACGACGAGACGCCGACGAATACCGGTCAAGTAATTGTCGCGCTTGATATCTCGCGCTTCTCGTCTGTTGAAGCGTTTAAGCGCAACGTCGATGAAGTCATCTGTCAGATGAGAAATTCGAAAAGAATGCCTGGTGTCGAGCGCATCCGACTCCCAGGCGAGCAGAGCCACGTCACATGGCTGGAGCGGAGTGCCAAAGGCGTGCCGATGAACGACACGTTGTTCAGAGATCTGCAGCGCTTAGCTTCTGAGTTGGGAGTTGATGGTCTTCCTTTATAAACAGCTCCCGCCTCCGGGTTCTCACCTTTGCTCTCGCGCCTGCATGATCTCCTTTGCGAGTTTGAAAATAGGGGTCAGTAAACTCAGCGCCAGCTACATCCAAATACTTTCTTGTCAGCGAAGGAACGTATCACGGGTCATATTATAACGGTCTCCATAATAGTTCGGCAGTCGCCAAAGCTGCCTAACGCTCAAGGCTGAGTGGGCAAGACCCGTGAGCCAAGCGAGCGGGTCCGAAAGTCTGTCTCAAGCCGGATGTTATGCCCGCATCTATGCTTCGACGATGTCGGGTTTCGTGCTTTGTACAAATGCGACTACCTGGTCACGTTCAGCCTGAGGGACTTGAAAAGCCTCTAGAGTGGCATTGAGGTGCCCCAAAAATGCCGACCAATCGCTTTCACTGATTTTCATCCCTCTGTGGGAGGTCTTCATATCTCGTCCGGTGTAGTAGAGGGGACCTCCCGCACTGGAACACAGAAAATCAATCAGGAGCTGCTTTTCCCGCCTTACGCCATCTTCGCTTCGATGCTGCCAGTAGCGGGCCAGTCGCGAATCCGCTTGTAAGCGTGGCAACAGGTCGTTGGCGACCGCGGAAATAGCGTCATAGCCGCCAAGTCGTTGATAGAGTGTTTTCTCACTCATTGTCATATCTCCTTCTGGTTAGAATGGGCCTAACGCATAGCGTTTTATCCCCCAAAGCCTGGAGGCAATCAAGCTCCAAAGAAATCGCCGAAGCAGCGGCAGGGGGATAAAACGTGTTGGACTAAACCGCGGAGCAGCGCGTCAGTTGTGGCTATGGGGATTTGAAAGCACCGCAATGGCGTGGAGTGTGGTACTCGGTAGCGATCGATCGGCATGTGGGTGGAGATCAAGACCTGTGCCGAGATTTTGGCTGTGATTGCGAGGGTACCATCCGGCGTCTACGCAACTTCTTGGAATCAGCAGACACAGCTGTGCGAAGACAGCCAGTAAAGAGTTAAGGTCTACAAGCATTTGAGTTTTTCAGGAGGAATCCCATCGAGACGAGCTTGATATCGGGGGCAGCTCAGCGACGACAATCATGGTTCCGTTGTGGCAGCTCGGGCAGCGATTGAGATCGATGCCGGTGATTCTCAGTAGCAAGTCTTTAGCTGACTCTTTTTGGCTTTGCGGCAAAGCCGGATCAATTTTTAGCAGTCTGCGGCATTGAGCGAGCGCTTGTTTTTTAGAGCGGTTGGCCAAAAAGCCGAAGTGACGGACGCGCATGAAGCCATCAGGCAGGACGTGAAGCAGGAAGCGTCGGATGAATTCGTGGGCCACCAGGGGGATAGTCTTTTTTCGATCTCCATCTTTGCGATCTCGGTAACTCAAGGTGACTTCTCCGTTCTCGACTTTAACGATGCGGTCATTGGAGAGAGCGACGCGGTGGGTGTAGCGGCCGAGGTAATCGAGGACGGTTTGAGGAGAGCCGAAAGGCTTTTTCGCATAGACCACCCAGCTCTTTTGGCGTGATGCTTTGATCTCATTGTCGGCCGCTGGGATTTTTCCTCGGTCGATGTTTTTCTCTAACAGGTCGAGAAACTTTCCCCGAAAGACCCGGCTCAGGGCTGTGACGGGGAAGAGAAAGTTTGGCCGTGCTCCAATCCAGCGGCTGTGATCCAAGGACAGAGCGCCGCCAGCAACGAGACAATGCAGATGAAAATGGTCTTTGAGCGTTTGGTCCCAGGTGTGCAGCACTGTGATGAAACCGATCCGTCCGCCAAGACGCGAGCGGCCAAACTCAAGGAGCGTTTCACTGACGGCCTTAAACAGAAGAGCTAACAAGATCTTTCTGTTACCGAGTATTAAGCCGTTGAGAACGTGCGGCAAGGTAAAGATCAAATGGAAGTATCCCACCGGCAAAAGCTCAGAGTTCTGCTTCTCCAGCCACTTGGCTTTGGCCAGCGACTGACATTTTGGGCAGTGGCGGTTACGGCAGGAGTTATAGGCCGGGTGCTCAAAACCGCAAGTGTCGCACTGCTTGAGATGCCCTCCCAGCTCTTGGGTGCGGCACACGGAAACGGCCCGCATCACCTTACGCTGAGAAGCGGGCAAGAAATGCGTGCGACAGTAGCTCTCCCCGTGACTACGAAAAATATCAGCCAGCTCGGCTCGCGCTTCTCCTGCCGCCAGCTTGTGACTGGACGGCAGCATGACGGTGCCCGGCTACAGCGCAAAGTCCCGTAGATCGAGCAGGTCCAGGGGACTGGTAGTGGAGCCGAGCTTGGGCTGGCGAATCTGTAGATAGCGCTGGGTACTCTGAAGCGAGTTATGACCCAAAAGCGTCTTAATGGTACAGAGATCCACTCCGGCTTCTAACAGGTGCGTTGCAAAACAGTGCCGTAGCGTATGAATGCCTTTGCCCTTTTCAAGGCCGCTTTTCTGCTTGGCTAGGTTGTAGACTTTCTGTGCTGCGGTGATGTCCAGGGGGCAATTTCTGTTCTTACCAAAGAAGACCCACAGCACCGGTTGATAGGCCTGCTTATACCTTCTCAACTCGACGAGCAGGCGTTGGGAGAGAATGGTGTAGCGGTCTTTTTTCCCCTTGCCCTGTTCCACGCGGATCATCATACGCTCTGGATGGATGTCGCTGAGTTTGAGGTGGACCAGCTCACTGACTCGAAGCCCCGCCGCGTAGGCGGTCATCAGTAAACAGCGATCTCTGAGCTTGACAGTAGCGCTCAGCAATCGCTCCACTTCCCTGGGGCTTAACACCTCCGGCAATCGCCACGTCCTTTTTCTAGGCGGCAAAAACAGCTGTTGTTCAGTCCATCCCAAAACTTGCTGATAGAAAAACCTTAGCCCCGAGATGGCCACGTTCTGCGAATTGGCAGATAAGCCTCGGTCCTGGAGATGCAATAGATAGGTGCGGATCTGCTCTTGAGTGAGTTGATCCGGGAATTGATGATAGTGCCTCGCCAGCCCCACCATCGCTGCAACGTAGGACTTCTGCGTCCTCGATGCGAAATTCCTCAGCTTCATTTCCTCGATCATCTTCTCGCGTAATGCTCCCATAACAAACCCTCCTCGGATTTAAATTTGGGAGCTACGCTAAATCAGATCATAAAAATCAGCCAGGACAGTCGATGAAAAACAAAAGGCGAGTGAGTGGCACCATCCTCACATGACCAGTGCCACCGCGAAGCGGTTTAGTTCAACTATGATTATCTTGTTCCGTGAAATTTGGCACGACTTCCGTATAGCACAAATCCTCCTCTGCACACAGAGCGATTTCTCGCTTCCTAACAAGCACTTGCAGTGATCTCAAAAAAAACATTTGACCAAATGCTGAAGTCACTTCCGTATATTCGGTCTCGCATTGTCAATCCATCGAACCAAGACTGAGAGTGTCAGCCGGACTCTGGACTCCTCTACCCCCTCGATTGAGCACATGAGTATAAATCATAGTCGTTAGCTGCCGTGTGCGAATTGCTTGCTTTACTTGCTCCAACAACTTCGGTTTCTGAGTCGTCGGAAGTGTTTGAACGTAAGCTTTTGCATTCATCCCACCATCAATGACTACAAGCGTGCGATTAGCCGGTTTGTGAGTGTTCGCTGTTTCCATCATCGCTGCCTCCCCTGCCTTAATTCCCCGCGTTCAAAACGTTCCAGTCGTTCCAACCGTTTCGAGCAAAACCAAGTTGGCAGTACCTCAAACCAAAATTCGTTTAGAATGTTTGGAATCTAATTCTGGCATTTCGTCCCACGTTCTTCCGTCTAGTTCGCGACCAGTGAGTTTCTTTCGCGTCCCGCCCCACTGTTTAAAGAAAAATGGAACGCCTTGAGCAATGCATCGGTCCCTAATTTTTCTCACCCATCGCGGGTCGATGTTGCGCGCTCCAGGGCCCGACTCTCCGCCGACAATCACCCAGTGGATGCCTTGAAGCGGCAGTCGAGGAATAGGTCCCAATAGTGGCTCGACCGATAGGAACCGAACGGCCGCAGGTGCCTTGCGCAAGTGTTCGATGCGATAGGTATAGTCCGCATTTTCGACGCTCACGCCCATCCAAATATTTTTGTGCCACGGAAGTTTTCCGGCGAGTTCGACCAACCTTTCCGATCGCTTGGTCAAAATTTGGAACGTGTGCCAATCAGCTTTTCCCATGACGTCGAAGACCGACTGAATGAATTCGAGTGGCACCTCGGGATGGAAAAGATCGCTCATCGAATTGACAAAGATCTTACGCGGCTGACTCCACCGCAAAGGCTGGTCGAGTACATCCGGTTGTAGAGTGACAGCGAAATTATTCCTGTATCTAACCTGTCCCATACCATATAGCCGTCGCGCCATCCGGTGAGCGTAACAGTTCTTACAACCCGGACTGATCTTCGTGCACCCTGTAACCGGGTTCCAGGTGGCATCAGTCCATTCTATTGCTGAGTCTTGGGCCATATTTACCTCGCTAAAATTCGAAGCCTGTTTGCGGATCTGAATATTTCTTTGTTTCTTTCCAAAATTTTGGACCTAATTTATGTTTGCTGTACAGCGCGAGTCGATACAGTGGTAGGTTCTTATCGTCCGATCGGATCATAATTGCTTCTTTTAGCCCGGGGTCGATGTAACCGAGTGTCTGCATCGAGCGGCCAAACTCTTCAACGACAAAGTGCTCGAATGATTTACCAGACGCCTTTTCCTTGCCCCAACGAGTACGCCAATCCGGGTTGCCAACAAAATTCTCTAGCGTCTTATTTCGAGGATGCATGTAATGCTGTTCATTGCGGTTAGCAACCATGCTGGAAGGAATAAGCACCAGAAAGTCCATAAATCTTTGCGACAGCATTTCTATCGTTGAAAAATATAAGTTCTGCATTTGAAAGGGATCAAGAAAGCAAAACCCCAATACCTTCTGATTCCTCCCAGGTCGTGGCATCTCCGCGATAATATTTTCTGCCGATGCGTTGGCATTCCCGCAAATAATCTTCACTTTTCTGTCAGAAAAGGCTCGTCGACATCTTGTTTCGAGAGCCTCCGCGGAATTCTTGTCTCCTTCACAGAAAATATATTTGTCGAAGGCTTCCGGTATCCCAAGGATCAGGAGAGGCGACGCGTTCACTATCCGCCTTGTTCCGCGAATTTGAGATCGTCCCGAGCCAGCAAATAAGTCCAAGTAAACGAGAGCGTCCCACTTGGTACGCATAGATTTTACGAAGAGCGAAGCATAAAGCTGCACGTGAATTGGCTGTTATCCCGCATATCGTAGCGACTGCTTTCTCGGAAACTCCCACAGTGATTTCTCGTTTCGTTTTCCGTCATAGCGCGCCTGCAGGTCGAGCCAGTACCGTTCGGACATTCCGAAGTAGTGCGCTAATCGATGCGCGATGTCGGCGTTGATGGAGCGCTGACCTTGAACTATCTCGTAGATGCGCCGCACAGGGACACCGATGTCTTTCGCGAGGTGCCAGACGCTTACTCCTTTCGGAGCTAAGAATTCTTCTAGCAATATGCGGCCGGGATGTTCCGTTAGAAGTCTGTTGTTGTTCATATCGCATCTCCTTATCTCATTTATGAGGTTCAAGACGTTCAAATCGTTCAAAAGCTCGAAAGAAAGCGTTCCAAGCGTTCCAGTCGTTTCAATCGTTCCATGCGTACAAATGTCAATGCGTTTCGGATGGATTTGATTGAGTTGTATTGCCGTACTTCGGGCCACGCATGCCGCTTCGTTTAAGATGATCGATCAGGTGTTTCATCATTACCGATAGACGTTTCAGATTTATTAGTAAATTGTCTACTATTTTCTGATCTATATATTCTTGGTCAAGTGCCACGTACAGCTGAGGACGCACCTCGCCACATGAACCCTTCGCAATGTAGAGGAATTGGACGAACTCTTGATTTCCACCGCGCTCAAACCCTTCGGCGATATTTGACATAATCGAAACGCCCGCACGGCGCATTTGATCTCGTAAGGCAAAGTCTTTGGAAAACTGTGGGGCCTTGGATAGCGTATAGATGTCTCGAGTTAAACGGCGCGCTTCCGTCCAAATCTGCAAGTCTTCAAAGTTTTTTATCTTCATGATTCCCTCCCAACATTTGGAACAATTGGAACTTCTGGAACGATTGGAACGGTCCTTATTCAATCATTCCCTGCCAAAACCATCTTCGTCTTACCCGGTCGTAGTAGAGCCAGAGAAGATCGCCGCGGCGGGTTTCGGCGAAGTAGTATTCGCGCTGGATCTCGCGGTTCCACCAGCCGCCGGAGAAGACATAGGGGCCGGTGAGCTTGTCGATGGTGCCGTGCTTGGGGCCCAGGATGAGCCAGCCGTCTTCGTGCGAGTGATACGGCCCGCCGGCGAGGCGGCGCGGTTTTGCCGCGACGCGACGTACTAAAGTTTTCACGGCGTCACTCTTCGGTTCCCTTCGACCGTGCTCAGGACAGGCGGGCAGTTTGACGCGGTTCAAAGGCTCCCAGGTAAATCTCGCTTCGGGAAGGTGGCCGTCGGTGAGCTTGGCGCAGACTACGGATTCATCGCCGAACTCGGCGCGCAAACGGGCCAGCGCGCGATTGGCGGCGTCGAGATCGCGCGTCGGTCTTTCAATAAACAAATGCAGCTGCTCACTGGTGGCAGCGCAGGATTCGGCGCGTAATTCGATTTCAACGACACCGGCAGCAAGCTGGAGCGATTCCAGACGCAGCCGAACAAGATCTAGAATTTGCATCGCATCGAGCGTCGGCGTTGCCGGACGGAGCGGTTCCTTGAGCTGGCCGTTTCGGTCAATGAGCAAAGAAAGCCAGAGAATCAGCAGCGCTTCATGACGCGCCGCCAAGGTTGCCAGCAGCGGATGAAGCAATTGCTTGATGAGAAACAAAAGCCGCGTGGTGTCGTCTTCCGGATCGTCGAGAATATATTTCTGCAAAACGGGGTCGTCCGGCGCGCGCGGTTCGAGTGGCGTCCAGAGATCGCCCGCGGCCATGAGGTAGAGACGATGCGCCTGTTTGCCAAAACGTTCACGCAGTCCGCCCGGTGGGAGCGAAAGCAAAGCGCCGACGGTTTTGATACCGAGCTTCAAAAGCGTCGCGCGCGACGCTCTGCTCCTCGGCGGGATCGCGAAAGACCGTGATGGCTTCTTTCGCTTTAGCGACGGCATAGCTGCCGAAGCGCGTAAAGCCGACCGCCAGATTTACCGTGAATCCTTGCGCGCGCAGATCTTTATGAATGGCGTAGGCCCATTGTCGCGGCGAATCATAGAGGCGCTGCAGGCCGGCGCCGTTGAGCCAGAAAACACCGGGCTCCTCAGCCGACGGCTCGACTTCGGGAGTAAAACGCATCAGCCGCTGAGCCAATTCTGTAATTGCTTTTTTACTGTCAGCCGGAGAAACTTCGCCGGCGCGCAGTTCATTGGCCAGAGAAAAAGCCGTAGCATAACGGAAGCTGGGGAGCACGCCCTGTTGCCGGGCTTTTTCGTTGACCCAGAGAACCAATCCTTGCGGCTTGTCTTCGGCCACCACCGCCGCGGGATAAGCGCGCCACTCGGGATGGCATTGAAGTAAGAGTTGCAACGGAAAAGCCGGTAGATCAACACAAGCCAGCCGGTCCGGTGTAGAGTTCTTCATAATTCCAAGTGGGGCCGCGCCGTTTGTCTTTGAGGATGCGCAAAGCGCATGTAAAGCGATGATCCGCCGTCCGTTTCTTTTCGGCGTGAGCCCTGAGCGAAACCAAGGAGCCCAAAGAAAACGCCGCACTTTCTTTTTTGGTGAGACAAACCAGCGCCGTATGATGGCGATGGGCAAGACCGGTCAAGCGAGTCTGCAGCGGCATGGGAATATCTGCAGCGCCGAGATCGAGCACGACCACGCCGAATCCGCCGGAGCGCAAAAGTTTCTCGCCGGCGCGCGCGATGCTTTGAGCATCGGCGAGACGCACGACAACGAGCGCCGCTAAATCGGCGCCGCCCCGAGCCGCATCGGGCGGATAGAAAAAACTTGCCGTCGACGTCACCCAGCCCACCGGCTCGCCGCGTTCTTGAGCTTGCCGCACCAAAGTAAAAGTAATTGTCAGCGCGGCCGAGGCCGTCGAGCTCGAAATCTCCACCAGCCGTCCGGCGACTTCGGCGAGCGACCACGGCGTCTTCGGAACGATGAGACGAAGTTTTTGTGCAGGAGAGAGAGCCATGAAAAATTAACCACAAAGAACGCAAAGGTCACAAAAAAATATTTTCAAAAACTCAGATAAGCTTCCGCCCACCTTCAAAGAAAACAACCGTTCAAAGGTTCAAACATTCAAGAGTTCAAGGGCGAAGCCCTAAACAATTTGAACCAAACGATTGAACTCTGAACCACCGTTCAACCGCTCTTAAACGATTGGAACGTTTTGAACGGCTTGGGACAATTGGAACACACCCTGTTAAAACTTTCTTAACAATCCGACCACCCGCCCCGCTATCCGAAACTCCCCTTCTGAAACAGTGATCGGGGCATATTTGTCATTCTCTGCTTTAAGAGTAATGACGCCGTCTTTCTTAAAGAATCGTTTTAAGGTTGCCTCGCCGTTGATCATGGCGCAGACGATCTCACCGTTTTCCGCTGTTCCCTGCTGCTTCACGATCACTTTGTCACCGTCCAAAATGCCGGCGCCGATCATGCTGTCGCCTTTGACTTGCAAGGCAAAAAGTTTCCCGCTGCCCATGTCGTCGGGGATGCTTAAAATCCCTTCGATATTTTCTTCGCTGAGTAATGGTTTGCCCGCCGGTACTTTTCCCAAAATCGGCACATCGCGGGTGGCGGTCAAAACCGTCTTGCCCAAAGCATTGACGACCTCGATCGCCCGCTTGCCGACCCGGCGGATATAACCCTTTTTCTCCAGGGCCTTCAGGTGATCGGAAACACCGTTGGTCGAGGCAATCTTAAACTGCTTACCGATCTCAGGGATCGACGGAGCAAAGCCCTTTTCTCGAATGGTCTTGAGCAGGAAATCGTAGATCGCTTTTTGCCGGGCAGTCAGCGAGGGAAGCATAATCACTATATACTGAAATTATTTTCAGTAGTCAAACGAGGAATTGGAGTGATGGAGTATTGGAGTATTGGAATGGTGGGAAACGGAAAAGAATCGGCAACTACCGTCGCGCGCCTTGCAGCTGAACCTTCTTGACCGCGCTGTGAAATGAATTTTCTAGGAATGAAAACCGGAAGAATCCGGATTACGTTTACTTCAGCCAGGCTGCGGCACTAAAGAAGCTGTGGGTTCTAGGTACATTGGAACGGCTGGAACTATTGGAACGATTGGAACGGTCTAACGCGTAGAACGCGTTAGACCTTTTTTCGCTGATGCGAGAGATAGTCGACGAGCAAATACTCGCCGAGCCGATCGGGACGGGTGTAAAAAGCGCGGCCCCTGTTGATGCGGGTAAGGTCATCGACGAAGCCGCGCAGTACCGGGCTATCGTCGAGCATGAACGTATTGATGGTGATACCTTTACGCGTGATGCGCTCGACTTCTTTCAAAGTTTCCTCCGCAGCGCGCTGGCTGATGCCGCCGAAGCTCAGCGGCCATTCACAGTAAAGCCTTCCCTGACGGCAGTATGCGGTCGGCTGACCGTCGGTAATCACGATCATCTGCTGGTTGGCGCTGGGCTTTTTGCCGAGCATTTCCGTCGCCAGATGCAAGCCATCCTGCAAGTTGGTGAACGGGTCGCCCATGTTCCAGGTCGCCTGCGGCAGATCCTTGGCCTTGAGCTCGACCGCGCGGGTGAAGAAACCGACGATGCCGAAGTAATCGCGCGGGTGAAGCGAGCGCACCAGGCTCTCCATTGCCAGCGCGACTTTTTTTGCCGCGGTGAAACGCCCTTCCCAACTCATCGACCAGCTCATATCCAACAGCAGCACCGTCGCCGCGCGGGTGTTGTATTCCGATTCGTAGACGGCGAAGTCTCCCGGACCAATGCGAACGGGCACACCGCCGCCGTGAAGCAGCGCATTCTTGAGGGTTTGAATCATGTTGATGTGCAGCGGGTCGCCTTGCACGTAGGGCCGGCTGGTTTCGAGGACCATCTCCTGGTTGCCGCGGTTGCGGGTCGTGTGGCGACCCATGCCGTCGCGCCGAAGCTGTTTGTAGATATCCCGCAGCGCCAGTTGGCCGACCCGGCGCACGCCTTTGGCACTCAGCTCGAAACGCTCGCCCTGCTCCAGGACATAGCCGCCCTCTTCGAGCAGTGATTGCATGCGCATGACCCCTTCAAAGTCTTGCTTCGGTTCACCGCCGAGAAGTTTTTCCAACAACTCTTGATCGACGTCTTTGAGCTGCATGCCGGAAAGCTGCGCTTCCAGCTTGCGCAAGTCCTCCATGCGTTCCATCAGTTCCTGCGACTGCTGAAATTGCATGGGCGTCTGGCCGCGGAACAGACTGCCTTCGCGGCGCAGCCAGTTTTCGAGCTTGCGGATTTGATCGAGCTGCATGACCAGCTGTTGAAACTCTTTTTCAGCGTCGGAATTTTCGAAACGGTACGAAGTGAGCTTCTCGATCGCCTCACTGGTTTTCCCGGGAAGATCGTGGAGGAACTGCTTCTTGTCCTGCATGTCCTGCCCGGCTTGGTCCAATTCTTCAAGAGTTTGGCGCTCTTGATCGACAACGGAGTCGAGCTTGTCCTGCACCTCATCCATCGCCGATTGCAAGCGGTACTCGTCGTAGAGCTTGCGCATCTCGCGCGCCACCTGCGCGAGCAGATCTTCGAGACCTTTGGTCTGCTTTTCGCCTTGCTTGATGCCCTTCTGCATCAGGCGGCGCATCGCCTGCTGCAGATCGCCGGTTTCGTTCATGTAGTCGTTCAACTGATCGAACACGGATTCCGAGTCGAGGGAATTGCGACCGTCGGCATTCCAGCGGCTATAGCGGACATGTACCATGAAGGGGTGGCTTAGAGATTTTGTCTGGCGGCGGCTGAACTTGGCTACTTGCCGTAGGTCACCCGGCCACCCTCTATCTCCTTGTTGAGCTTTTGGTGCAGATGGAGCCCTTCGAGGACAAATTCCGTCGCCGAAGCCATCAGGGTGGGCGACTCGTGAATCCCCAGGGATTTGATCGCATCTTTTAATCCGGGGATTTCCTTGATGCCTTCTAGATAATCTTGCGAAGGCATTTGATCGGATACTTCGACGCCCCATCCCGAATTGAAGTACTCGACGACTTTCTGCAGCGAGTTGAGGCTGAAGTATTGATCGAAGACTTTGACGATAGAACGATTGATCAGCTTTTCGACCAATTCGTTTTCTTTCTTGTCCTCGCCGACGTATTCCATTTCGATTTTTCCGCTGGTCGAGGCCAATAGCGCGTGAAAATCACTGATCCGCGGCACGATGTCGTTCTCCTTGCAGCGCAGCGCACGCTTCTCGGCGTTGCTGATCAGGCTTTCGTAGTTGTTGATCGTGACGCGCACGCTCACGCCGGAGGACTGGTTAATCTCGTTGGACTTGCGCGCCTCGAAGGTCAAATGACCGAGGACTTCCTTCAGGAAACGCGGCACGTCGACTTTGCGGCTGCGGTGGCTCACCGGCGCGGCTTCCTGTTCCATGATAGTGAGCTCATCCTCGATCTTCTTCGGATAATGCGTGCGGATCTGCACGTCGAAGCGGTCCTTGAGTGGCGTGATGATGCGTCCGCGGCTGGTGTAGTCCTCCGGATTGGCGCTGGCGACGATGACCACGTCGAGCGGCAGGCGGATCTTGTAGCCTTTGATTTGGACGTCCTTTTCTTCCATCAGGTTGAACAGACCGACTTGAACTTTTTCTGTTAGATCGGGGAGCTCGTTGATGGCGAAAATGCCTCGGTTGGTGCGCGGCACCAAACCATAGTGGATCGTTTCTTCGTCGGCGAGATAGCGCCCCTCGGCGACTTTGATCGGATCGATCTCACCGACCAAATCGGCGATGGAGACATCCGGAGTCGCTAGTTTCTCGCCATAGCGAAAATCGCGATCGATCCATTGAAGTGGCAACGCGTCACCCATTTCCGCGGCCCTCTTGCGACAGACGCGACAGATCGGATGATATGGATTATCACTGATCTCACACCCTTGAATGATGGGAATTCTTTCGTCCAGCAGACCGATCAGGCTGCGAATGATGCGCGACTTTCCCTGACCTCGTTCGCCGAGAAAAACCATATGATGGCCGGAGAGAATGGCGTTTTCGATTTCCGGGATGACCGTCTCGTCGTAGCCGACGATGCCCGGCAAAATACGCTGCCCACTCTCGAGATGGCGCACGAGATTCTTGCGCATTTCCTCGCGCACCGTCAAAACTGCAACGCCGCTTTTTTTGAGTTCTCCTAATGTTTTCGCCTCAGTCACTTCCGTAGGCCTCCCCCGTGAAGAGTAGTTTTTGGTATCGTGTTCCGTTTTTCGCTGATTCACTGGTTTTATTTTACACTAGATGCCTTGTACGACCAACCCATCAAGCGAAAAGATTCTGAAAAAAGGGTTGTAGACGGTCGTAACTGTCGAGCAAATGCTGCGGCATCACGCGGGTCTCCGCGACCACCGGCATGAAATTAGTGTCACCCTCCCAGCGCGGCACGACATGCCAGTGAAGATGATCTTCGATGCCCGCGCCGGCGCATTTGCCGAGGTTCATGCCTAAGTTGATGCCGGCCGGGTGGACCGCCTGGCGCACGATCTCAACCGAGTGGCGCAGCGCTTCGTTGAGATCGATAAATTCTTCGCTCGACAAGTTGGCGAGAGTATTTTCATGGCGCTTCGGAGCCAATAGCAAATGACCATTGTTGTATGGATACTTATTCAACATTACGACCGTGTGACGGGTGTGCGCCAAAACCAGTCCGGCTCGCAGATCGCCATCGCGAAACTTGCTACAGAAGATACAGCCCTGTTCCTTGGAGCCCTCGTCTATATAGGCCATTCGCCAAGGAGCCCAAAGCTGCTTCACTCATCGTCTCCTTCATCGTCAGCGGGGTTATAAGGTTGGCCGTCAACCCGCAGTCGAAGCTCTTTGCCGACCTTGAAAAAGGGCACTCGTTTGGCGGCTACCGACACTAGAGCGCCGCTCTTGGGATTACGCCCTTGCCTGGCGCGCCGGTGTTTCACGACGAAACTGCCAAAGCCGCGAATTTCGATCCGATCTCCCTGGGCCAGAGCATCCACCATGGAATCGAAAATGGCGTTGATAATGACTTCTGAATCCCGTCGCGACAGATGAGGAAATCTTTTGTTCACCTCATCGATCAAATCCCTTTTTGTCATATCATCCCCCTCACAACGCAAGAAGTTATTGTCAATGTTGTGTTTACCACTCTTCGCCGCCGCCAATTACTGGAGCAGCGACGGCGACCATTCGTAGCGCAACCAGCCGCGCTCAGTTCCCGGCAGCCGGCGACCGAAAATCCCCATAAACATTCGTTCCCACCATCGCTCTTGTTCCGGGCGCGAGTAATAAACCGCCGGCTCGGTTTCGATGCCCGCGCGTCTCGCCGCTAGTTCGATCGCTTCTTCCAGAGTGCCGAATTGATCGATCAATCCCAATTCCTTGGCTTGTGCTCCGGAGTAGACGCGGCCGTCGGCGAGCTTACGAACCTGCGCTTCGTCCATGCTTCTGCCCTTCGCCACCGCCGCGACGAATTGGCCGTGCACGTTATCGACCAACGACTGAAGAATCTGTTTTCCCTCCGGGGATAACGGTTGAAACGGCGAGCCGATGTCTTTGTTCGCGCCGCTTTTGACGTTGATCCCCTTGACGCCGATTTTCTTCATCAAGTCTTCGAGGTTGCTCAGTTGCATGATCACGCCGATGGATCCGGTTAGTGTCCCAGGGTTGGCGACGATCTTGTCGCAGGCGGCGGCGATGTAATAGCCCCCGGACGTCGCCATGCCGCCCATCGAAGCGATAAACGGTTTTTGCTTTTTGAATTTCTGGATTTCCTCGAAGATCTCCTGAGTCGGCGCCACGGCGCCGCCCGGCGAATCGATGCGCACGACGACTGCTTTCACCCAAGGCATTTCCTTAAACCGTTTTAGCTCCGTCACCACGTTGCGCGAGTCATCGATGGCGCCTTCAATCTGCAGGACGCCGATGCCTTCGCCGGCGAACATCGACAAAACCTTGGCATCGCCACCGGTGATGTATGCGTAGAAAAATGCTCCGGTGAAGACGACCAAAATAAATACAAACAGCAGGCCGAGGCCGCGTAAAATATAATGTTTCCTAGCCATATCAATTCCAGCGAGTCTATCTGCTCGGGATTACCCGCGCCCCTTGCGCCCGCCCTGTGCATCTTCGTCCCTATCCAAGCGAAGCTCATCGCCAAGCAGAGACTCGAAAGAGAAACGGCCGCCCTCTTTTTCGCGTTTTAGATAATTTTCCATTTCTTGGCGCTCTTCCGTGCGACGTAGGGCTTTGATACTGAGACCGATCTTGCGATCGGCAAGATCGATGCTGAGAACTTCGGCTTCGACTTCATCACCAACCTTGAAGAGGTTCGACGGTTTGTCGACCCGCTCCGAACTCAACTGAGAAACATGAATAAGCCCTTCGACGCCTTCGTCGATGCGGACGAATACACCAAACTCCGGCACGCTGGTGACTTGGCCTTTGATCTTGGAGCCCACCGGGTGACGGTCGGCAACTACTTTCCAGGGATCGGGCGCCAGCTGCTTGATGCCGAGAGAGAAACGCTCGTTTTCGACGTTTATCCCGAGCACCTTGGCTTCGATGATATCTCCTTTTTTGAATAATTCCGACGGATGCTTGACCTTTTTGGTCCAGTGCAGATCGGAGATATGCACGAGGCCATCGATACCCTCCTCGATACCGACAAATATGCCGAAGTCCGTGACATTCCGCACCGGGCCTTTAATGATGCTGCCGATCGGATATTTTTCCTTCGCCACTTCCCAGGGATTGGCCATCACCTGCTTGAGCCCGAGTGAGATCCTGCGGTGTCCGGGATCGACGTTGAGCACGACGACCTCGACCTGCTGGCCAACCTGGAGGATTTTTGACGGGTGGGCGACCTTGCGGGTCCAAGACATTTCCGAAATATGGACCAGTCCTTCGATACCGCTTTCCAATTCGACGAAAGCGCCGTAATCCATCAAACTGATGACCTTGCCCTGCACTCGTGAACCGACGGGATATTTTTCCGCCACGGTGTGCCACGGATCAGGCGTCAATTGTTTCATGCCCAGGGAAATGCGCTCTTTCTCGCTGTCGAACTTGAGCACGACGACTTTGATTTTTTCGCCGACTCGGACGATCTCCGAAGGGTGATTGATGCGCCCCCAGGACATGTCGCTGATGTGGAGAATGCCGTCGATGCCGCCGAGATCGACGAAGGCGCCATAGCCGGTAATGTTCTTCACTGTGCCTTCGAGGATCACGCCCTCCTCGAGAATTTTTAAGACCTCTTGTTTCAGCGTGTCGCGTTCCTTTTCCAAAAGCGCGCGACGCGAAACCACGACGTTGCCACGCGGTCGGTTAAACTTAAGAATCGCAAAGCGATCGGTGGTGCCGATAAAACGGTCCAAGTTGCGGTTCGGGCGAATATCGACGTGAGAGCCCGGTAGAAATGCCGGGACTCCAACGTCAACCTTGAAACCGCCTTTGACCTTGCCGATGATGTGCCCCTCGACGCCGCGGCCTTCGTTAAAGGCTTTTTCCAGCTCTTCCCAAAGTTTCAAATTTTCCGCCCGTTGCCGCGATAATACAATGCCCCCGCCCTCGCTTTCCGAGGAGTCGAAGAACACGTCAACATCGTCACCTACCTTGACTTGCACATGGCCTTCGCGATCGGTGAACTCTTGGATGGGAATCTGCCCTTCGGATTTGTAGCCAACGTCGATCAGCACATGGGTTGCCGTGATACCAACGACCCTGCCTTTGACGACGCCGCCAGGTTTGACGGTGCGCAGGCTCTCCTCAAACATTGCTTCAAACTCACTAGGGCCCCCCGCGGGCGCGCCCTTAAACTGTTCGTCCTGTTCAGCCATGCAAACCAACTCCGATCTATTTAATTTACTCGCGCACTGTTTCTAATTTTCGCTAAAACCTGGGCGGCCACGCTGTCAGCGCTGGCATTCGAAGAATCGATCCTGAGCGCGTCGTCCGCCATCCGTAGCGGCGCCAAATCTCTTTCGCTGTCCCGCTTGTCGCGTTCTTCCATCTCTCGTAATGTCTCACTCAAATCGGCCGGACGGCCGGCGGCCCGAAGCTCTGCACAACGCCGGCGAGCCCGCTCCTCCGCCGAGGCATCGAGAAAGATCTTTACCTCGGCGTTGGGAAAAACTACGGTGCCGATATCCCGTCCCTCGGCGACGACGCTGCCGCGTTTGCCCATGCCGCGTTGCAAATCGAGCATCCGCGCACGAACGATTTTTAACGCGGAGACCTTCGACGCCAATTGGCTCACTTCCGGTGTGCGAATCTCGTTAGCGACATTGATACCGTCCAGAAGCACCTCCAGCGTGCCGTTATTCTCTTGCAAGTCAATCTCGATCGATTCGACCAACCGAGCCAATCGCGCATCATCCGCCAAATCGACTCCCTGACGCAAGACCTTCAGGGCGAGCGCCCGATACATCGCCCCGGTATCTAAATAGATAAAGCCGAGCTCTCTCGCCAGCCGTTTCGCCAAGGTGCTTTTGCCGGCCCCCGACGGTCCGTCAATCGCAATAATCAACCAGCCTCCCCAACACCGCGCCGACTATCCCCTCTCTCATAAGCTAATGCAAACAAATTTTTCCCAACAAATCAAAAAAGCCCGGGAACGATATATCGACACAGCCTACGTCGTCAATTTCCACACTCCCCTCACTGCATAGCCCGGCGACCGCAAACGACATGGCGACGCGATGATCGGCATAGCTTTTAACTGCGCTCGCCTTGAATCTCTGTCCGCCTTGAATAGTCATGCGGTCTTCGCCCGCTTCGACTTCGATGCCCAGCTGGCGCAACCCCTCGGCCATGGAGGCAATGCGATCCGACTCCTTATAGCGTAATTCTTTGACGTCGGAGAAGGTCGTCACGCCTTGGGCAATCGCGGCAACAATCGAAAGAATCGGATATTCATCAATGGTCCGGGCCACCAGCTCAGGCCCAATATCGACGCCCTTTAGCGGGCCGCCGGTGACGTGAATATCGGCCACCTTCTCGCCGGCTTCGGCGCGTTCGTTTAGCAGCTCGATCGCCGCTCCCATGCGCCGCAGCACTTCGATCACGCCATCGCGGGTCGGATTGCATCCGACGTTACGGATGAAAAGATCCGAGCCAGATATCATCGCGGCCGCTGCCAGGAAAAATGCCGCTGAAGAAATATCACCCGGGATGCGCACTTCTTGAGCGCTCAGTGACTGGCCGCCTTTTATGGTTATAGTCGCACAGTCACGTGAGATCGCCGCGCCAAAACCGCGGAGCATTACTTCCGTGTGGTCGCGCGATTTTTGTGGCTCTTCCAGAGTCGTCGTTCCCTCCGCCTGCAGCGCCGCCAACAAGATTGCTGATTTCACCTGAGCGCTGGCGATGGGCATGTGATAATCAATACCATGCAGGTCGCCGCCGTCGATCTCCAAGGGCGCCAAACCATCGCCGCTTTTGCTGCGAATCTTGGCACCCATGACGCCCAACGGATCGATGACCCGCCGCATCGGCCGTTGGCGCAGCGATGCATCGCCATCGAGCTCGCTGTGAAATGGCCGCCCGGCCAACAGGCCGGACATCAGCCGCATGGTCGTGCCCGAGTTGCCGCAATTTATCGCGGCGGCCGGCTGATGCATTCCAGCCCAGCCATTGCCGTCAACGTAGAGAGCATCACCGTCGCGATAGATTTCTACGCCCATTTGGCGAAACGCCTTGACGGTGCGGGAGTTGTCGTCGCCACCGGACAAATTAAGAATCCGGCTACGCCCGTTGGCGATGCTGCCGAGAATCACCGCGCGGTGCGCGATCGACTTGTCGCCGGGTACGCTGATGTCGCCGCGTAGCGGTTTTTTGATCGGCTCAATCCGTTTCATTTTGCCATCATTACGGAATCTGCCCACGAATATCGTAGGCGCGGGCAAATTCTTTTTCCAAAAGCGCACCCTTGCCATCGCGAATCCAGCGATGGAGCCGTTCCAGGTGCTTGATGTAATCGCCCAAGGAACGGCCCAACGCGTGACGATTCATCAGACAGATGTCGCGCCAAAGCTCGGGCCGACTTGAGGCGATTCGAGTGAAATCTTTAAAGCCGCCGGCGCAGTACTTTTTCAAATCCACCCCCGGCAGCGGCGTGCGCTCGAGCGCGTTCACCAGCGCATACACCAGGACGTGTGGTAGATGACTAATCACCCCGAGGAGCCGATCGTGAATGTCGGGTTGCATGATTTCCACGTCAGCGCCGACTTTACGCCACAGATCGGCAATTTTGTTGAGCGCCTGCCGATTGGTCCGCTTAGTCGGGGTCAAAATGCAGCGATGCCGGACGAACAGATCTCGGCGCGCCGCCTGGGCACCCCATTGTTCGCTGCCAGCGATCGGATGGCCGGCAACGAAATGAATATGCCTCGGCAAAAGGCGCTCCATGCCGCGCACGATCTCGCCTTTAACGCTACCCACATCGCTGACAATGCAGCCGGCTTTGAGCTTGCGTAGAAATCTCTTGGTCAGCGGCACGATGGTTTCCACCGGAGTGCCCACCATGAGAAAATCCACGTCGTCGGGAAATTGATCTTCATCCAAGAAGTAACTGTCGACAATGCCCTCTCGCTTCGCCAGCCTGAGGTTGGCTTCGCCGCGGCCGTAGCCGACGATTTCCTTTGCCAGTCGATGACGGCGCATGTCCAACGCGAGCGAGCCGCAGATCAACCCCACTCCAGCCATCACGACCTTTTGAAACATCACTGCCATAAGAAATTTCACCGCTTCGGTCTTACCAGAAGTCGCTACAATGCCCTCATCACTTTCTGCAGGGCTTCGATCAATTTTCGATTCTCATCCATCGTGCCGATGGTGACGCGCACATGCTCGGGAAACTGATAGCCAGCCATCGGCCGGACAATGACGCCTTTACTTAGCAACTGTTTAAATACTTCCTGTCCTTTACCGACGCGCACCAGGATAAAGTTGGCGTCGCTCGGCACGAATTCCAGCCCCAACCTGTTGCACTCGGCTTGCAGGTATTCCATGCCCAGGCGATTCACCTCGAGGCTTCGCTTCACATGATCGACATCTTCGAGCGCCGCCAATGCCGCCCACTATGTCGATGAGTTTTTTTGGACCGACACCGTAGCCGATGCGCAATCCCGCCAGTCCGTACAATTTCGAGAACGTCCGTAGCGTCAGAATCGCGCGATCTTCGGCATGGTAGCGCAGCGAGTCGGGATAGGCCGGGTCTTGAACGTATTCGAAGTAAGCCTCGTCGACAATGAGCAGCAAATTCGAGGGCACATTGCTAAGAAAGCGCTCCCATTCGTCGCGCCGGTAAATGGTTCCCGTCGGATTGTTGGGATTGGCCAAGAACACGACTCGCGTCTGCGCCGTAATGGCCTCGGCAATCGCTGCCAGATCATGGGTGAAGTTACGCAGTGGCACCGCCTTTTTCTTGCCGCCAACGGCTTGGACGATGAGCGGATAGACGACAAACGCTTGCTCGGCCATCACCGCTTCATCCCCGGGGCGCATGAAAGTTCTCACGGCGAGTTCGATGATTTCATTGGAGCCGTTGCCAAAGACTAATTTTCTGCGCCATGCCCCGCTTCAGATAAAAGCAGTCGCCGTCCGGATAGAGATGCAGCTGATCCAATTTCTCGCGGATCGCCGCCAAGGCTTTCGGTGACGGCCCCAAGGGATTCTCGTTGGACGCGAGCTTGATCGAGTTCGAGATGCCGTACTCGCGCTCCACTTCCTCGATCGGTTTGCCCGGCTCGTACGGAATCAACGTACGAATATATTCCGGAACTTGTTCGACGGTTTTCATCTTCCGCTCGGATAGGAGCCCAAAATCTTCAAAAACAAACAGTTCTTTTGCAAATTGGCCACGGCATTTCTTATCGAGCCGTGCTGCTGATGGCCGCGCAGGTCGAGAAAGAACATATACTCCCAGGGTTTGTTCTTGATCGGCCGCGACTCGATTTTGGTCAGGTTGATACGGCTTCGGGCAAAGGGCTGCAGCATGCGGTGCAGTACCCCAGCTTTGTCTTGCACGGAAAACACCAGCGAGGTCTTGTCATCGCCGCTCGCCGGGGCGTCCGTCTTGCCGATGACCAAAAACCGGGTAATGTTCGTGCTCTGGTCTTCGATATTGCCTGCAACCACTTGGAGATTGTAAACCTCTTTCGCCATGGCACTGGAAATCGCCGCCAACGAGCCATCGCCGGCTGCTTTCATCGCTGCATGGGCCGTGCTCGCCACCTCTTCTACCGGCACAGACGGAAAATGGCGCGCCAACCAGCCGCGGCATTGTGCCAAGGCTTGGGGATGAGAGACGATGCGTTGAACGTCGCTTTCCTTGCCAGACCGCGAGAGAAGATTGTGATGAATGTCCAGAAAAATTTCCGCGCAGATCTTCAGCTCGGACTCGACCAGCGAATCGAGCGTGTGCGCCACTACGCCTTCCGTGGAATTCTCGATCGGCACCACGCCGAATTCCGCTCTTCCCTGACTCACTTCCTGAAACACCTCGGTGATGCTCGTCGTCGGACGCAGGTTCGCCGAAGAACCGAATTTCTCGCGGGCAGCAAGATGCGTATAGGTCGCCGCAGCTCCGAAAAATGCCACATTCAGCGGGCCTTCAAGCGCGCGGCAGCCCGAAATGATCTCACGAAAAACGGCTCGAACGGCTTGTCCGGAAAGCGGCCCGCGATTCAGATCAGCGACCCGCTGGAGAATTTCTTTCTCGCGGTGGGGAGCGTAGACCTCTTGGTTGCTTTGGCTCTTGGAATGGCCAATCCTCTGTGCCAGAGAAGCGCGATCGTTTAGCAGGTTAACGATTTTTGCATCAATTTGATCGATTTTTTGTCTTAGAACATCGACCGACTCATTACGGCTCAATGACTACCTCGCCCGGCGCAAACCAAGCAGCCTGAATCCTTGGCGCCACCCACGTAACCTATCTTAATGCTTGAAGAATAGCAAATATTGATAGCGCCCCGGCTTGACTCCTGTCGACTTCTGCCATTATCTGATTGGCGACCATGCATGAAATCGTTCTGCCCGCCGGTGAAACGCCCAAGAAACTTGCGAAATTTCTTACAAAGAAATTCCCCATCGGTTACGTTAGAAAAGTCTTTCGCAAGAACGGCGTACGGATCAATGGCCAACGGGCGAAATCGGATGATCTCATCCGCGCCGGCGACCGCATCCAACTTTACATCCCGTTTGAGGGGGATGCTGCAGCAACAAAGCCGGTCAAAACTTTTCCAAAAATCGACGTCGTTTTCGAAGACGATTCGCTGTTGGCGATCAATAAACCCGCCGGTCTGGCCGTGCACGAAGGAAGAACCGTCAGTAAACGCCACTCAATACTGGATATCTTGGAAACGCAATATCGTGACAGGGGCATAAAGCCTCAACTCGTCCACCGCCTCGATAAAGATACATCCGGATTGCTTGTCGTCGCAAAGAACCAGCAAACAGCAAGTGAATTGGAAGGCTGCTTTGAAACCGGCAAGGTCGACAAAGAGTACCTTTGCCTGGTCGTCGGCCGATTACAAATGAACGAAGGCAAGATCGACTTTTCACTGCGCGGCCGAGATGACAAGCCGGTTCGCGCTCTCACCCGCTTCCGAGTCATAAAGCGATTTTCCGAAGTCACGCTCGTGCGCGTGGCAATCGAAACCGGCAGGCTGCATCAGATCCGGTTACACTTCGCAAAGCTAGGATATCCGGTAGTGATGGACGACCAGCACGGCGACTTCGGTTTTAACAAGCGCTTTCGCAAAGAGTTCGGGTTGAAGCGGCAGTTTCTCCACGCGGAAAAATTGAAACTCAATTACGCAGGCAAACCGCGAGAATGGACAGCGCCGCTGGCAAAAGAGTTAGACGAGACCCTGCGAGTGTTGTCCGGCGAGAAGTCTTAGCGCGTCATTTACGGCGACAATTTGTAGGATGCGGTGACCATCGGGAATCGCATCGCTCGTCTTTTCACAGCTGTTTGTCAAACCGAATTGATGCGGTTCCTTTCAGTCACCGCATCCTACTCTACTTATTTTTCCGATTTCGGTTTTTTGCCGAACCGATTTCTGCGACAATTCCCACAAGAAAAATTCCGATAATAAGGACAAACTGATACGGCTCTGGTACAATCCAAAACCCGGTGCCAAGAGTCGCGACCGCCAACAACACGGCCACGAAAAGCCCAACAATTTGGTTTCTGGATAGATCTCCTCTAATCTCAATTCTATGAATGATAGAAACCGCGTAGGATGCGGTGACCGCAGGGAACCGCATCTCTTTCATAATCGATCACCTAGTACGCGGTTGCCTTCAGCCATGGCTGCGACGATTCTCCCGAATGTAGGGGCGCGATTCATCGCGCCCGGATTGCCGTATGTCCGAACAGCGGGCCCAGCATGCTGCGCCCCTACAACGCCTTTTTGCGTTCTTCGCGGTTAATGATTTTCTTTCGCTTGTAAAAAAATTAATCACAACTTTCTCACCAACATGATCCCATCCCTGACCGGCAGCAGCACATTCTCCACCCGCTCGTCTTCGCGGATGCGTTTATTAAGTGCGTCGACAGCTTTGGTCGCTTCATCGTGAGGATCCAAAACTCTGCCGCTGCGCAGCATGTTGTCCAGAACAATTAGCCCTTTGGGTCGAACGAGCTCCATACAGCGGTCATAGTAGGGGCCGTAATTTTCTTTATCCGCGTCGATGAAACACAAATCAAAAGGACCGGGAATGAGTTTGAGCGACTCAAGCGCCGGGCCGAGCTTGATTTCGATCTTATGCCCATGAGGGCTCTCCGCGAAATAGCGTTTGGCGATCTCGGTTGTTTGCGGATTTACGTCGCAGGTGACAACCCGCCCGTCCTTCGGCAATGCCTCTGCCCATGCGAGCGTACTATAGCCAGTAAACATGCCGATCTCGAGGATCCGTCTCGCACCGGTCATTGTGGCGAGCATCTTCAGAAACTGACCCTCCAGGGGCCCCACCATCATTGCCGGACTGTGAGTCTTGGAATAGGTTTCCACCCATAGCTTGTCATGCAAACCCGATAGTGGCTTGCTGTATCGCTCCGCATAATCTTCGATACCAACGGGTCGTAAGTCGAGCATGTCTACATCCCCTATTATTCAGTGTTGAAATGAATTCGTCATTGAATTTTCGGTCGAACGTCTTATATCGTCATTCCGGCCCTTCGATTGCGCTCAGGATCAACTCCGGCCGGAATCCAGCGTTTGTGTCATTTCCCCGTTTGCTACCCCTGGATGCCCTGCCGGCTTTCGCCAGCATGACGGACAACATTACCGACTCAATTAGTAAGTTTACGGCCCCGTGAGCCGCATGCCGCCGTCGACCGGAAGGATCGCCGCGGTCACCATCGATGCTTCGTCGGAAGCTAAATATAAAGCAGCATAAGCAACGTCTTCCGGCTCGCCGATGCGTCCGAGCGGCACCCTGGTTGTGTAGCGCGCGAGTTTCTCCGGAGTCGACGTATCGACCATCGGCGTCCGCGTCGGCCCCGGGCAAATGCAATTGACGCGAATCTTGTCCTTCGCATGGTCCATCGCCATGGCTTCGGTCAGGCGAACCATGCCGCCTTTCGAGGCGCAATAAGCCGCGCGCCCGGACTGGCCGAGCATCCCCGAACGCGCGGCGATATGTAGAATGACGCCGCCGCCGCGCTTTTTCATTTCAGGAATCGCCAACCGCGAGACAACGAATGCGCCCTTCAAATTGGCATCCAAGGTCCGATCCCAATCCTCTTCCGTGATCTCCGTTATACTGCCGTTGGTGCGAACGCCGGCGCTATTGACGACGATATCGAGGCCGTCGAAGTGTTTCACGGTTTCGTCGATCAGCGCTTTCATCTGCGCCGAATTCCCGACATCGCCTTGTCGAAAAAGTGCCTTACCGCCTACTTTCTCAATCATGGCGACCGTCTCTCGCCCCTTCGATTCCGTCGTCGAGGTGCCCGCCACTGCGGCGCCCTCTTTCGCAAACATCACCGCAATCGCCTGTCCCAGGCCCGAGCCGAAGCCGGTAATGAAAGCGACTTTGCCTTGAAGTTTCACGTCGTTCTTCCTCCGCGATTCAACAAGATATACAATTGCTTCATGGTTGACTCAACTCTACCTCGTTGTTATTTTTTGTAAAATATCTCAGGAAAAATCTTTAGCCGATGTCAGAAAACAACGACCATAGAATTCCCGTGACCGTTCTTACCGGCTTTCTTGGCGCGGGCAAGACAACATTGCTCAATCGAATTCTTACGGCCAACCACGGGCGCCGTGTCGCCGTCATCGTCAACGAATTCGGCGAAGTGGGCATCGATCATCATCTGCTGATTTCCTCCGATCAGGAAGTCGTTGAAATGAGCAATGGCTGCATCTGCTGCACGGTGCGCGGCGACCTGTTGCGGAGCTTATTTCAGCTCTTGGAGCACCGCGACAAGTTCGACACGCTGATGATCGAAACCACCGGCCTTGCCGATCCGGCACCGGTCGTGCAGAGTTTCTTTATCGACGACCGCATCAAGAGCGAATACCAACTAAACGGCGTCGTCACGGTCGTCGACGCCAAGCACATTCATCAACAGTTGGGTCAATCCCCCGAGGCGAAAGAACAGATTGCCTTCGCCGACTTGGTGCTGCTCAACAAGATCGATCTGATCAATCCCGAAGATTTGCCCGACCTGGAATTTAAGCTCCGCAATCTCAACGGCGCGGCGCGCGTCTGCCAAACGACGAATTCTGATGTCGATATCGGCACCGTGTTGGATCTGCGCAGCCTCGACCTCGAAATCAAGGCGGATAAGCACGATGATCATCACAGCCACACCGAGGACATCGATACGGTCGCCATTACGACCCGCGGCGACCTCGACGGACTAAAGCTGAGTCAGTGGTTCCGTGAGTTGCTTGCCGAGTCCGGGGAAAAGATCATGCGCATGAAAGGGATTCTCAACCTGCGCAAAGATCCCGATCAGTTCGTCTTTCAAGGTGTCCATCTTCTGTTCGAAGGGCGGCCGGGGCGAGCGTGGGCGGCCGAGGAAGAACGGTTAAATCGGCTGGTGTTCATCGGCCGGAATCTGAACAAGGAGAAAATCACCGACGGTTTCCTGAACTGCATCACCACAGAGAACGGCAACGCTTCGTCGGAGGACGTGGATCCGTTTGGACGGAAACAAGACGTGTCTTCATTCACTCTCGATCAAATTCGCTATTGGGTTCAGACGATTTTAACCTTCCCTCCCGACGCGCCGATCGTCGTTAAAGAGGTGCCGTGCGTAAAGGCCGGTTGTCCGCCGGTGGAAACGGCGATCCTGGTATTTCTCAAGAACGAGCCGCCGCGCACTTTCAAAATCCTCGCGCGCATCAATGAAGTCACTTTCGATCATGTATACAACTTGATCGAAAACCCGCTGCCTTGTTGCTGAATTCGGTTTAGAGTGTCGTGTTTCGAATCCGCACAAATATCTTCGCCTCGCCCCCGTGAGAAGCCGCCGCGCAGCGGCGGGTGAGGGGCACAATCCACTATGCTTACCCTGACATCTCCTATGGGGCGAGGGTTGTACCAAATTCGTTTCTGGCGTGAATTGCGCGCTATTCAGTCGCCAACTTGCTGACGATCTCATACAAGGCGCGGACACCGAATTTTAGGCTCTCCACCGAGACGCGCTCGTCGACACCGTGAACCAAACCTTCGCCACTCGGTGTACTGCGATGGGGCATGAATCCTAAACAGGGAATGCCCTTTTCACGAAAGAAATGACAATCGGTGAAGCCTCGCACTAATGGCGCGACTACAGAAGCGCCGGCGTCATGAGCTTTGGCGAATTCAGCAATGACTTTCATCGCCTCGGGATGAGGCGGCGATGTGGCGGCGGGAAACGACAGCAGGACTTCAAGCTTGATCGAGTCGTCGGCGATAATCTTACGCAATTCCTCAATGAACGCCTTTGGATCCTCTCCGGGAAGCAGTCGAACATCGAGCTCCGCGGTCGCGAACGCAGGGATAACATTCACCTTGTCGGAACCTTTGATGCCGGTGATGGCGATCGTGTTACGCACGCTCGCGCTATTACGTGGCTCCTTGAGGAATTCAGCTTGAAACGCCGAATCTTGCAACGCTTTGCGTAAATCTCGGTAGTGGTGTCGCCGCGCCTCCGGTTCCGAAGCCGCCGTATCGGCGTAGTATTTCTGGATTTCCGGTACAACCTTGATCGGGCTCTGATAGCTCATGATCCGATTCAACGCGGCAAGCAGCTTATTGACTGCAAGATTGTTCCCAGGCGTCGAACCGTGTCCGGGGATCCCGGCGGCCGCGAGTTTCAACCAAAGCGGAGTTTTCTCCGCCACGCTGACGTTGTAGACACGAGCACGGCCATCGTCGCCAACGCGAATACCGCCGCCTTCATTAAGCACCAACCCGACATTCTTGAATAGCTCGGGTTGCTTTTCCACCAGGTAACCGGCGCCGAGCGCGCCACCGGCTTCTTCGTCGGCCGTGCCGAGAAATATCACATCACCCTTCAGCGGCACGTTTTGTCGCTTGAGGGCCAGGATGGCGATCAATTCCAAAATCGCGGAACCTTTCATATCCAGCGCACCGCGTCCCCAGATGATGCCCTCCTTGATCACGCCACTGAACGGCGGCTCTTTCCAGAGCTTCGCTTCCGCGGGAACCACGTCCATGTGATTTAGCAGAACGATTCCTTTCTTGGTACCATTACCGCGAAGCCGCGCGAAAATATTCCCCCTGCCGGGCGCTGACTCGATGACTTTAGCTTCGATACCCTCGCGATCGAAGATTTCCTTTAAAAACTGTGCCGCCCTGATTTCGTTGCCGGGCGGGTTGGTCGTATCGATTTGTATGTAACGGCTGAGGAGGGCGACAGCCTCCTCTTCCAGCGCTTTCCAGTCAATCGCCGAATCCGCGGCATGACCGCCGTTCGATGAGCCGAGACACACCACAACCAACAGAATTAAAATCACGAAATAAGCGCTTGGCTTTGCCCTAGTCATGTTCACCCCACTCTTCCGCGTTGTTCGCCGTTTCGATGACGTTGCTAAAGAAACGTCTCAGCCGATTGCAAGATCTCCCGCCGCTGCTTTTCAGGATGATACCAGTGGATTTCCTCGTCGCGTCGAAACCAGGTCAGTTGCCGTTTAGCGAGATGACGCGTCTCCTGTTTCATTTCTTCGAGAGCATCTTCTACTCTTTGCAGGCCTCGAAGTACCTGCCCCATCTGCCGATAACCGACGCTGCGGAGCGGTTTGAGAGCCAAGTCAAATCCGCGGGCGACCAATCCGCGAACCTCTTCCAAAAAACCATCCCTGATCATCCGCTCGCTGCGCAAATTGATCAAGTCATACAGCTCGGTACGTTCCCGCAGCAAACCTATTTTGAGGATGTCAAATGGATCTTCCTGAAACCCATGTTCCTTGTGCCATTCGCTCAGCGGCCTACCCGTGAGCTGATAGACCTCTAGGGCACGAATAATTCGTTGGCGATCGTTTCGATGAATCGTCGCGCCTACCGTCGGATCGATTTTTTCCAAACGTTGATACAAAACAGCCAGGCTGCTGTTTGCGATCTCTTGTTCCAACGCATTGCGAACATCCGGATCCTGTCCGGGTCCTTCGAATAGTCCATGCGTCAACGCTCTTAGGTAAAGCCCTGTTCCACCGCAGACGATCACCTTTCGTTCCCTGGCATGAATCTGCCCGATGCTGTCTGTCGCCAAGCGGCGAAATAGGGCGGCGTTAAATTCCTCGTTCGGGGCGACGATGTCAATTAAATGATGGCGAACGCGCTCGCGATCGGCTTTTGACGGCTTTCCCGTGCCGATATCCATATGGCGATAAACTTGCTGCGAATCGGCATTGACGATTTCGCCGTTTACATGCTCGGCCAAACGCAAAGCGACTGCGCTTTTGCCCACCGCGGTAGCGCCGAGAATAATAACGATCTTGGGTCTCATGAGCGCAACGGCAACTGACGGCACCCCCGCAAATCGAGTGCTGCTTCACACGATCCGCTTGAACATTCTGTCAAGCTCGTCATGGCTGATCTCGATCAGCACTGGGCGGCCGTGCGGGCATTGGGTGGCAAATTCGATTCGATCCAAATCTTCGAGCAAGGCGCGCATTTCGTCTCTCTCGAGCGCGCGATTGGCACGAATCACGCTGTGACAGGCGATGGTAGCCAGGCGGTCTTCGAGATGCTGGCGCAGCTTTGCCGAGGTTTCCACTTCCGCCAGTTCAGTTACCATCTGCCGCACCACGAGGCTGTAGTCGCCTTCTGGAAGAAGTGCCGGCGCGGCTGTAATCGCGTAGGCGTTGGGTCCGAAGGGTTCGAGCAAGAAACCGAAACGCTCGAGCATTTCGAGCTTTTGTTCCAAGAGCATCACCTCCCCGGCGGTGAGCTCAACCGTCTGCGGTATCAAGAGGCTTTGTGTTTCCACCTTCCCGTCTTCCATTTGGCGGCGCAATTTTTCGAAAGCGACTCGCTCATGGGCAGCATGTTGGTCAATGAGCACCAGTCCTCGGGACCACGAACAAACCAGGTAGCAGCCGAGAATCTGTCCCAAAACGTTAAGCGAGGAAAAGAACCCCGCTTGCGTTGATGGCACCGACGACGGCATGACAAAAGCTGTTTCACGAGGCCACGAAGAATCCGATCCGCCGAAGGGGGGGCCGCCATAGGGCAGAGCCGATTCACGGACGACGGAGAACGGCGTATTTGGAATCGGGCTCATTCGCAGTACCGGCTCTTTCGCTTCCTGCCTTAGCGCCTGCCGAATCCCCCGCGCCACGGCTTCGTGAATATCCGATTGACGGCGAAAGCGCACTTCATACTTGGCCGGATGAACGTTAACATCGATGTCGGCGAAAGGAACGTCGAGAAATAACAGGACAGCGGGATACTGGCCTTTCATCAGCAAGGTTTCGTAGCCGTGCAGCACCGCATGGGTCAAAACCTTGTCGCGCACGTAGCGGTGATTGACGAAAGTATAAAGATAGCGCGCGTTGGGAAAAGAAGCGGGTGCAGAGCTCAAATAACCGTGAACCGTGACTTCTCCTCCAGCGAAGCGAAATGGCACCAAGTCCTTGGCAATCTCGCCTCCCAACACTTGATGCAAGCGATCCTTCCCGTCGCTCACGGCCACGTAGTCGGCAACCGTGCGGCCATCATGCTGCAAGCGGAAATGAGCGCTCGGCTGCGCCAGTGCCATGCGGTTGACGGCGTCGCAAATATGGCTCAACTCGGTGGCCGGAGACTTGAGAAACTTTTTTCGTGCCGGCGTGTTGAAAAAAATCTCTTTGATCTCGACGGTCGTGCCGATGGAAACTGCCGCCGGAGCAACCTCGTCCTTCTTTCCGCCATCGACCCGCAAGCGATATCCCATTGGTGCGCTCGCTACACGAGACAGAATTTCCAGCTTGGCGACGGCTCCGATGCTCGGCAAAGCCTCGCCGCGAAATCCCAAGGTGGCAATGCGAAACAAATCGTCATCGTCCTTGAGTTTGCTCGTCGCATGACGCTCAACTGCAAGATACAGGTCCTCTGCTCCCATTCCTTCGCCGTTGTCGGTGACGCGAATCAACGATGTGCCGCTTCTTTCGATCCAAATAAAAATCTCCGTTGCCCCGGCGTCGAGCGAGTTCTCGATCAGCTCTTTGACCACCGACGCCGGGCGCTCGACCACTTCACCGGCAGCGATGCGGCTTGCCATGGCTTCGGACAGGATTTGAATTTTCACTTGACGTCTCACTCCCGATTCGACAATAACGTAGCTCGATTCATCCGGTCAAGATAAGTCGCGTAATTGACATAACCCGAGGTGGGTGGATAACCTGAAGATGCCTTTTGCGAGGCACACCCAGCGGGTTCAGGAGGTCTTATGAAATGGGACATCTGGCTGCTTCTGCCGTTCTTAACTTTCGGCTACGCCAGCGAGCTTCAAGCCGCGCAGGGATCGGCTGCCGTGGAGACGAAGGTCAAGACCGTGATGGTCGATCCCAATTCCCAATCTCCCGTCGTCGTATTGGAGACGGTTGCCGATAAAAAACTGCTGCCGATTTGGATCGACGTCCCGGAAGCCCGAGCCATCGCGATCGAGATCGAGCAAATCAAAGTTCCGCGGCCGCTGACCCACGATCTGATTCGCAATATCCTTCAAGGGCTCGGCGCGACGCTGCAGCGCGCGACCATCACCGACCTGCGCAATAGCACCTACTTTGCGATTCTATCTCTAGGGGTCAAAGGCCAAGAACTGCAGATCGACTGCCGGCCGAGCGATGCCATCGCCGTCGCCCTGCGCATGAAGGCTCCAATCTTCGCTTCGACCCAAGTGCTGGCGAAGTCGAAGCCCATGCCGTCGCAGCCGACCCGCAGCGAGCAAACCCAAAAGAGATTGGGCATTCAAGCGCAGGATCTGACCACTGAACTGGCGAATCTTCTAGAGAGCCAACAGCAGAAGGGCGTCCTGGTCACCGAAGTCGCGCTCGGCAGCTCGGCAATGAAAGCCGGTCTTCAGCGCGGCGATATCATCACCAAAGCAAATGAGCAGGTCATTAGCTCCGCCACCGACCTCGAGTCGTTGATCCAAACCATGAAATCGTCGAGTCAAATCAAGCTCGAAGTGATAAAAAAGGGCAAGCCGACCACGCTCGTGATCGACTTGCCCTCGTAGTTAGCAACGAAACCGTTTGGAATTTCTTACTTCTTGCCGTTGCCCCCGAAAAGCTCGGCACCCCACTTCTTCGCCGTGGCGTCCAATACTTCTTTGCTGGATTCCGCCACCGGCGGGAAATCCTTCATCCATTCGTAGGGCCGGGTGGCGTCGATGATGGCGCGGGAGTTAAACCCCTTCTTGGTCGGATGAATGATCGGATCCAGCGGACCGCTCCAGCAGCGACGCAGGATGTCGATGTCTTCAGCGGGATCGCAGCGACTAGCCATCGCCCAGATCATGTCATCGGTGTTGGACGGATCGATGTCGTCATCGACAACGACGACGAAGCGACCGAGATACGCCCCTGCGTGGCACTGCGAAGCGACAACCGCCGCCTGCTTGGCATGTCCGGGATAGCGCTGTTTAATCGCCACGCACATTATCAATCGGCTGCCGCCGGAAACCGTGAGCCACACGCCTTTGACATCCGGCACGCCGGCTTTTTCCATCTCGTCCCAAATCAGCGCGGAGCGAAGATAAGAACGGTACCAGCCTAATTCTGCGGGGGGTCTACCCGGAGGAGAGCCTAAGATAATCGGATCGCTACGATGATAGAGCCGTTTGACTTCAACCCAGGGTTCCGCGCGCTCGGCGCTGGCATAATATCCCGTCCACTCACCGAACGGTCCTTCGACCTTAGGATTATCGAAATGGACGTCGCCTTCGATGACGATCTCAGCGTTGGCAGGAATCGGTAACCCCGAGTATTCGCCCTCGATCATCTCAAAGGGCTCGCCGCGGATACCGCCAATGAACTCATATTCCGGCACGCCATACGGGACTTCGATGCTGCCCGCCAGAAAGGTTAAAGGATCATGGCCGAAGGACATGGCAATTTTGAATGGCTGCCCGCTGGCAGCGTATTTTTCCCGCTGAATGCGGCCGTGTTTGCCCGGCGAGATATAAAATCCCAGCTTATTCTTGTCATGGATCATGACGCGATACGTACCGTAGTTGACCCACCCTTCGTCGGGATCGCGGGTAATATCGACGCTGCCCGTGCCGATGTAGCGGCCGCCGTCCTTGTCATGCCAGAGCGGCGTGGGAAACTTGAACATGTCGATATCGCCATCTTTGTACACGTTTTCCAGTAACGGTGTCTTCTTGACGAATTTCGCCGGAACCGGCTTAATCTTTTTGTAGTTTTCTTTCCAGATTCTTACGAAATCCATCTTGGTATCGCCCGGAGGAAGCCCGAGGGTCAGGGCCAGGCGCTTGCGCGACGACAACGAATTAGACAAAACACGGTAGCCTTTTGGATAGCCCTTGATGTCTTCAAACAGGACGGCTGGGCCGTCTTCCTTGTGATGAACCAATTCGGTAATCGCACCAATCTCCAGATTCCAATCGCAGCCCTTTAACGTTTTGAGTTCGCCCATTTCATCGGCGATTTGGATCCAGTCTCGCAGATCCTGATATTCCATTTATTGCCTCCTGATTTGTTTGAAAACGATTTGCCAAGAAGTGGAGTTGTTGCAGCCAAACCTTAGCGAAATTCATCTGCAAGGTCAAGCTGGAGAAAGTGACCGTCGACTTGAAAAATTAATTGAAAACAACGAGTTATCATGCTAACCGAAGATTGTGTCCGATAAGCTCAAAACTCTCGATGAGCTGATTAAGATCGCTGCTCAAGCGCGCAGGAACGGTAAATCAGTTGTTTTCACCAATGGCTGTTTTGACCTTCTCCATCGCGGCCACGTACACGTCCTGCGGCAAGCGAAAGCCGCCGGCGATCTACTCGTCGTCGCCATCAACAGTGACCAATCGGTCAAGGCGATTAAGGGTCCGACGCGACCGGTTGCCGCCGAAATGGACCGACTTGAGTTGATCGCGGCGATGGAGATGGTAGACTACGTCATTCTTTTTGACGAGCCTGATCCTTCCAAGTTGATCACTGCGATAAAGCCCAACGTGTTGGCCAAAGGCGGAGACTGGGGCGCAGACGGGGTCGTCGGCGCCGACATCGTCGAACGGGAGGGCGGCCGCGTGGTTCTCGTGCCGTACTTGAAAGGATATTCAACGAGCGAAATTATCGAAAGGATACGAAACTAAGATGGCGAGAGTTTGTTCAATTTGCGGCAAGGGCCGATCCATTGGCTACAACGTCAGTCATGCCAACAACAAAACCAAACGCGCCTGGCGACCGAATCTCCAACGCGTCAAGGGCAACTTCAACGGACAAGTAAAACGCGCCTTGGTCTGTACGGATTGTATTCATTCGGGCCGCGTTCAGAAAGTCGCCTAGTTGTTTAGCGCTTCGGTCTCAGTGCAACTCCTCTTTCGGCACTTGGTCTAGCTCTAATTTGCCGCCGGCTCTACCGCGGGCGCGAACGGCCTTATAGACTCCTTTTACCTTGGAAATATTCTGCAGGACTTGTTTGAGGTGTTCGGAATTCTTGATCATCACTTCAAACGTGTTGATCGCACGTTGGCTGGAATAGGTTCTCACTTGAGCGCGGGCGATATTCGCCTCGGCACTGGTGATCGCCGAGCTGATCGCGGCCAGTAAGCCGGGTTGATCAACGCAGGTTACTTCGATCTTCACCGGTCGCGGCGACTGACCGTTTTCTTCCCAACTGACATCGATCTTGCGGTGCGGATCGCTTTCCAGCACGGTAGGACAGCCGACGGTATGGACGGTCACGCCTCGGCCACGAGTAATAAATCCCACGATATGCTCACCCGGCAGCGGATGGCAACAAAGAGCAAATCGCACCAACACGTCGTCGACACCTTTGACGCGAATCCCAAAGCCTTCCAGCGAGCCACCGGTTTTTTTCAGTCCGGGATCCAACTTATCGGCAGGAACGAGCTTGGTGAGAACATGCCGGGTGGTGATGCGGCCGTAGCCGACGGCCGCGAGCAACGCTTCTTCGTCCTTCATGCCGAGCTCTTTCGTGAGCCAGGCGATCTTGCCGTCGTTGCGCAACGTCGCAAGATCGAGCTGATAGCGATGCAGATCACCTTCAAGAATCTCCCGTCCGAGGACCACGCTTCGGTCGCGTTGCTGCGTCTTGAGCCAGTTGCGAATTTTCGATTTCGCCCGCGGTGTTTTTACCCATTTGAGCCAGTCGCGTGCAGGCGTCTGTTGCTGCGTCGTGATGATTTCCACCGTATCGCCGCTGCGCAATATGTATTTGAGCGACACCAGCTGGCCGTTAACGCGCGCGCCGGAGCAGTGATGCCCGACTTCGGAATGAATGCGATAGGCGAAATCGATAACGGTCGAGCCCTTCGGAAAATTCAAAAGATCTCCCTTCGGCGTGAACACGTACATCGAGGTGGAGAACAAGTCTTCTTTTAAACTGTGCAAGAACTCCTGGGGATCTTGCAGATTTTCTTGCCATTCGAGCAATTGTCGGAGCCAGGAAAATCGCTGAATGTCGCTGACCTGAAAATCTTCCCCTTCCTTATAGCGCCAGTGGGCGGCAATCCCTTCTTCGTCTACTCGGTGCATTTCATGAGTCCGGATCTGAATTTCGATTCGCTCACCGTAGGGACCAATCACGCTAGTATGCAGCGATTGATACATGTTGGTTTTCGGGATCGCAATGTAGTCTTTGAACCGTCCTGGAACCGGGCGCCATTGGGAATGAACCACGCCGAGGGCTTCGTAACACTCCCGCTGCGTATCGACCAAAATGCGAAACGCTACCAGATCATAGATCTGATCGTAAAGCAGATTTTGGCTCTCCATCTTTTGATAAATGCTATAGAAATGCTTCGGCCTGCCGCTGACTTCGGCGTCGATACCTTCGGCGTCGAGCTTTTTGGTGATGACTGAGATCACCTCTTCAATGTACTTTTCGCGATCGCTTTTTTTCTTGGCGACGTTGCGCTTGAGCTGATAGTAAATTTCCGGATGGAGGTACTTAAGAGCTAAATCTTCCAATTCGCTCTTGATCCAAGCAATGCCGAGCCGGTGTGACAACGGCGCATAAATATCCAAAGTCTCCTGCGCCGTGAGGATCTGTTTTTCCATCGGCATATGATCGAGCGTGCGCATATTGTGAACGCGGTCGGCGAGCTTGATGAGAATGACGCGAACGTCCTTTCCCATGGCCAGTAGCATTTTGCGGAAGTTCTCCGCCTGCTTTTCCTCTCGACTGCTAAAATTGGCGCGCCCCAACTTAGTCACTCCATCGACCAAGGCGGCAATCTCACGACCAAAGAGATCCCGGAGCTCGTCCAAGGACGTCAACGTGTCTTCAACCGTATCGTGTAACAGGCCGGCGACGACGCTGGGCACATCGAGCTTCAATTCCGCAATAATGCGGGCGACCGCCATCGGATGGATCAGGTAAGGCTCGCCGCTCAGGCGTTTTTGGCCTTGGTGCACCTTCGCCGAGAAGTCGTAAGCTCGGCGGATCAGCGCGCCATCTGCGGCGGGAAAGTAGGACTGAACTTTCTCAACCAGATCGGTAATTTTGATGTCCTTACTCATGGCTTCGTTTACGCCGCCAATGGCGCAGCGGCTCGAGCCGCCACTGGCTGACCCGAGAAGTTCTCGCCCGTTCAGCTTTGACGATCGAACTGAGAAGTTGAACGGCCTCGGTCACCTCACGATTAACTACATAGTAATCATAATGCATAATTTCGCCGATTTCACCCCGGGCATTAGCCAGGCGACGGCGAATCGTATCGTTGCCATCGGTTCCTCGCGCTGCCAATCTTCTCTGGAGTTCGCCAAGGGACGGCGGCAAAAGAAATATGGAAACTGCTTGAGGGTAGGCTTTTTTTATTTTCCGGGCGCCTTGAACGTCGATATCAAGGAGAACGTCCCGTCCCGCCCGAATGTTGCGGTCCAGGGTTTTTTTCGGTGTGCCGTAAAAATAGTCATGCACTTTGGCCCATTCGGCGAATTGCCCTCGGGACTTTAGCGTCTTGAACTCGCGCTCGGTCAGAAAGCGATAGTCACGGCCGTTCAACTCCCCGGACCGTCGCGCCCGCGTGGTGCAAGATACCGATAGCTTGATCTCCGGGTAGATTTCCTTCAGCCCGTTGTAGAGAGTCGTTTTGCCGGCGCCGGACGGCGCGGATAGGATAAAGATGATACCTTGCCGCTTGGCAAGGGCAATGGACCGCTTCATTCGATATTCTGGGTTTGCTCACGGATCTTTTCGACGCGCTCTTTTCCTTGGAGCACGAGCTGCACGATTGACAATTGCGGCACTTTCGAGCTGATCGTATTGAGTTCGCGGTTGACTTCTTGCAGCATGAAATCGATTTTCTTCCCCACCGGTTCGCGCTCGCGGATGACTTTAGTTAACGCCGCCACGTGAGTCTTGAGCCGGACAATTTCCTCATTGACGTCGCCTTTGAGCAACGTGTTGGTCACGTCGACTATTTCTCTATCCGCACGCAAGCCGTTCTCCCCTTCCGCCACCGATCCCTTTTGAAACCGCACAGCGATCTCAAGCGCTCCTTCTTCCAGAGCGCCAGTAATCCGCTTCAGGTGCCCGATCTGAGTTTCCATGTCGGCTTTGAGATGACCACCTTCCCGTTCCCGGGATCGCTCCAGGTTCTTGAGCGCGCTGCCGAGCGCCTTTAATAGCGCGCTCCGCTCATCGGCGGCATTCACTTCGAGCTCGCGCACATGAAACAGATCCGGAATGTTGGAAAGCAACGACACGCCGATCTCTCCAGCTAAACGATATTTCTTCTTTAGCTGCATGATGCCGGCGATATATTGTCCGACCAAGGCTTCGTCGACATCCAGTTTTCGCGATTGTGCTTTGGCTGCGTATCGATTGATAAAGACATCGACCCTGCCGCGCGAGATCCTTTCCCGGAGAGATTTGCGAATCTCTTCTTCGAAAGACAGATATTCTCTGGGGACTCGCAACTGCAAGTCTAGGTGGCGATGGTTGAGACTTCGTATTTGGACGGTCACCCTGGCGCCGTGAACGTTTTGTGATGCCTCACCGTATCCTGTCATGCTTTTCATGTTCTGTCCTCGATGACCCGTAGCAATTTTTCGACCGGTACGGCCACGGTTCCGACCTCATCGCCAACGAACCCGGCGGCGATATTCGCCAACACCGCCGCTTCCTCGTAGCGCGCGCCGCTCGCAAGCGCCAACGCGCAAACCGCGACGACGGTATCTCCCGCTCCAGTGACTTCGAAAACATCCCGCGACTCAGTTGGAAAGTGCTTAACGGGAAGGCGCGGGCGAAACAGGCTCATGCCGTCCGAACCACGGGTAATGAGCACCGCGTTGGCGCGCCACTTGCGCAGCAGTTTCGTTCCTGCGGCGCGCAAGGACCGGTCATCGGAGATTGAAATTCCTGAAGCCTCGCTGGCTTCGCGTTGGTTCGGGGTAATCAATGTCGGAAAGCGGTATTGCTCATAGTTTTCTTTTTTGGGATCGATCACACAGACGATCTTGTGCTTGCCGGCAGCCCGTGCAATCGAAGTGAGGAGCTCTTGGTGGATCACCCCCTTGCCATAGTCGGAAATGACGATCCCGCGAAAGCGCGCCGCGCAGGTGGAGATGAACTGGCGCAATTTCTTCAGCGTGGCCTCGCCGATCGGCTCCAGGGTCTCGCGGTCGAGGCGAACTATTTGTTGATGGTGCGGGCTGGCAACGATCCGGCTTTTTTGAATCGTTTGAAATTTTGCGTCGGGGAATACTCCGGCAGTCGACGCGCCCACTTTGCGCAATGCCGCCATGATCCGTTCGCCAGCGTTGTCTTTGCCGACGATGCCGCAAGCCGTAACGCGTCCTCCCAGGGTGCGTATGTTGTGAATCACGTTAGCGGCGCCACCAAGACTTGCATTCTCGGATACCACGCGCAACACCGGAACGGGCGCCTCCGGAGAGAGTCGTTCCACTTCACCCCAAATGAACCGATCCAGCATCAGGTCACCGACCACGAGCAAATGCACGTCGCGGAATTTTTCGAGAATTGACGGGAGTCTGTTCATGAGGCGGAACGCTCGCCGCGATTATCGAACCGCACCAAGTAATTCGTAATAGAAGGATTCGTTATGCTGCGCCATCTCCGCCAATGTAAAGTGCTGCATCACGCGCTCGCGCCCCCGCCTGCCCATCTCGCCGGCAAGCGACGGCGCTCGGACTAACTTGGCGATCGCCTCGGCAAGCGCCGTTGGCTCGCCCGGCGGAACCAATATGCCGGTTATACCGTCTAGCACAGACTCCACCAGACCTCCGGCGCTCGTGGCAATGATGGGTTTGCCGGCGGCCATCGCCTCGAGAGCGGCTACACCCAGCCCTTCGAACAACGACGGCATGACAAACAGGTCGATTTTGGTGAGAAACTCGGCCGTGTCGGCAACAAACCCCAGGAAACGTACCTCGTCGCGCAATCCCAGCTGACGGGTCAGCTGCTCCAGCTGAGTGCGACAAGGGCCATCGCCGGCGATTTGATACTTCAACTTAAGCCCGCCTGCCTTAAGACAAGCGGCCGCCTCGAGTAAAAATCGATGGCCTTTTCGTTCCTCGAGCCCAGCTAAGCATCCTACTACGGTAACGTCAGCGCCGCCCATGGGTTCATCGGGCTGCCGATCATATCGTCGCGGATCAATGCCGCTATGAATGAGACGAATTCGCCGCGGCACCACACCGGCTCTTATCAACAGATCTCTAATGGTTCGTGAAATCGCTACGACTCCATCCACTCGCCGATTATAGAGGTAACCTGTAAGCCAACTCTTCGCTTCCGGATAATCCATTCTACGAGTGACGACCCATTTGGGACGATTCGCGGAACTTGGCAGCCATAATGACAGCACATGGGCTCGCTTCGTATGAAGGTGCACGATATCGTAATTGCCGTTCTTAATGATCCGGCGTAGCGCCGGGACACATCTCAAATCGAGGTCGTTGCGTACCTTCAATGGAAGCGTCGTAACATGGAGCTGCTGGCACCGCGCGAACAGCGGTCCCGTAGGATGAGTTAGAAGATCGTTTTGATGTCCTTTGGCTGCGAGATAGGTTAGAAGTCCGAACACTTGCGCTTCCCCACCACCCCAATTTCTCTCAGGATCGATGTGCAGAATCTTTAGGAGGCGGCTATGACCGCTTCCGCTCAATTTTTTTCTTCTCCTCCAATTCCAACTCCCAAAGCTTAGCATACTTGAGAAAAACATAAACGGCAGCGCTAATCGCGACATAGAACCCGGCGAATCCCTCCATAAAACCACGCTTCAAAATATACGAACGCATGAATCGTCCAATCGGGCGCAACACGGCATCGCTCAGTCGCCACCGCACACCGTCTTTTTTAAGCTCATGCGATGAAACCGATGTGAAGCGGTTGATGCGGCTGAGATGATCTTCGATATTTCGGTAAGAAAAATGGTGCAACGGATTTTGCAAGCGCCGGAGTTTACCGTCCACAAGAATCTTCTCGTGCGGATCGCTCCCTCCCCACGTCGCTTTTTCGCGCCGAAAAAGCCGAACATCGTAGTCGGGATACCACCCACCGCGCCACCACCAACGCTCCAAATAATGCATCAATCGAGGAATCGAATAGCCGGCGAATTGTCCCTTGTCGCTTGTCAGGGCGTGCAGAATTTCATCGCGAAGCCGAGGCGTAACGCGTTCGTCCGAATCGACCAACAGAACCCAATCCTTCGTGGTTTGGGAATGAGCGTAGGCCTTTTGATCCCGATAGCCGGCCCAGCGCCGTTGAATGACGTGATTCGTGTAGCGCCGGCAAATTTCCGGCGTTCGGTCCGTGCTAAACGCATCCACTACGACGATTTCGTCGCACCATCGCAGGCTCTCAAGACAGTCTTCGATGCGGTCCTCTTCGTTATAGCAAACGACGATAGCGGACACCGTTGGACGGATTTCCGCCGGATTATTCACGGCAGCCATGCTCGGCAAAAATAAGTGGGGTGGCTCCAGAAATCAACGAGACCTTTAACTCGTCTCTAAAACGTTTTCGCTCCAGCCGATTTCAGGAAATAGCCATCGTCGACAACATTACCGCCGTTAGAAGGTCACGCGGGCACCCCCTTATCGCCCGGATTCGGAAATACGCGACCCCTGTGCACTTCGGGCAATTTACATCGCGGCGCGGAAGACTAGCGTGCCGCACTTCAAAACCGTCGAACGCGAGCTTCTGCGTCAATTCCGCGTCAGACCTGGCTGCCGGTGACCCTTTTGGTTTTCTCCGCCAACATCGCTCGATAATGAAAGTACCGCCCCTTGGAGCGGTATTTCTTTCGTTCGTTTCCCGTCAATGAATACCATCCGAAGCACCACACGGTGCGCATCAGATTTGGCAGAATGGTTGCTATTGATTGGTTTTTATAGATCAATCGGCTTCGGCCCTGCTGCTCATGACGTTGGCGAAAAAATTCCTCGGTCAGCCGGGACCAGTCTACTTCATGATACACGGCGGCTTCGGGATTATAGCCGATTCGGCCGCCGCTCTTGATCAGCCTGTGGGCAAACTCGACATCCTCGGAGATGCCCGACCGGCCTGGACCAAGCTGCTCGTTAAAGAGGCCAATCTTTGCAAATACTTCACTGCGGATGGCCATATTGCCGCCGGTTAGCGTTTTGATCTCTTTCATTTTCGGCCTGTATCGAACGAAACTGATCGTCCTAAATTTACCTTGTGCGCGCAGGAACTCCTGATCGTTTTCCATCTGGGGCGGAATCAGAATGGGACCTTGCATGGCATCAAAAGGGTTATCCCGGAAGAACTTCCACGCAACCGATAACCATTTTGGCGTAACTTCAACATCGTCGTCGAAAAAAGCCAAAATTTTACCTTTGGCCACGCCGATGGCTGCGTTCTGAGCTCGGCACTTTCCGGGGCTGGGCTCTCTGACCAAGCGAAATTGGTCGCCGTATTCGCGCTGAAAACGGCAGACAACCGCGTCTATGCGCTTTTCAATCTCGTGATTTCGCGAGTTGTTGGCGACGACAATTTCATGCTCGATCTGACTTTGGCCAAAGTGTTTCGAGATGCCCGAGAGCAAGCGCTCAAGCGAGGCAACGCGCTCGTAGGTAGCGATGATAACGCTGATCTCCATGTCACTGTTTTGCGCCTGCATCAAGCGCCCACTGCCATTGGTAAAGGCGGTATTTAAGGCCGTAAGGTTGTAACCCAATCGCCCGTTGCAATGCTTCGCGCGCTTGGTGCCGCTCGTTTCGTCGCCATCGTCCCTTGGCTAGACGATAATAGCGGTAGGCAAGTCTCCGAGACACGGTGCGACTCCCTAACTGGGCGCGAGCGCTGGGATAATCCCGAAGTAATTTTTCAATGACCCGAATGTTTTCCGTCAGGCGTAATTCTTCGTTCCGGCCGATGTTACCCGCGTGTTTCCGATAAGAAAATACCACACTATCGAGATAAGCGACCGGAAAATTCATCAATAGGCGGAACCCCAGGTCAAGATCCATGCAGATTCGCAATGATTCATCGTGCCCCCCAATCACATCATAGGCCTTCTTAGAAATCAGCGCGGCCTGCAAGCGCAGAATGCTCTTCTCGAAAAAATCCTCTAGTTTCACCCCTCGTTTGGCTAGTTGCTGAGATTTGTTGCGCGGGATAATGGTCTCCCGATTATGTTCCCGGCCCCCGAGATAATTCCCGTTGGCGAAGACCATAGCGCACTCGGGATGATCTTTGACGTAGCCATACAGGGTTTGCAGGTGATTTGGCGTACATAGGTCATCGGAGTCCTGAATCGAAATCCAGTCCGCGTTTGCACAGCGTACTCCTAAATTGCGAGCCGCAGAAGGACCGCGATTTTCCTGGTAAAGATATCGGAGTTGGGAGCGGTACCCTGCTAAGAGTCTTTCTGTGTCGTCGGTGGATCCGTCATCAACGACAATAAGCTCAAAATTCTGAAGTTGTTGATTTAAGATACTGCGGATCGTTTCGACTAAGAATTGCGCCCGATTATAGGTCGCAATAACTATCGATACCGAAGGGGAATCGCTCATTGCCCACGGCTTTCATAAATCGCCACGAATTTCGAAACCCAATTCGACCAATTGATTTGACCTCTCCGAGTCTGCTGGAAGCTCCGTCACTCGGCTCTCTTGTAACGAGCGGGGAAACATTCAAACTGTTTCTGAATCAAGAGCGCATGGCGATGCAAAAGATAACGAGTCAGCAAGGCAAGTATGCTCAATCCGTAAATCACGCTGGTTTTAAAACTCGTGCCTGAAGCTTCGGCGAAATATCGCGTTGGCACCGGGACTTCTGCGATTCGAAATCCCAGGTGAATCGCCTGCACGAGCATCTCTTGATCGAAAACAAAATTGTCCGAGTTCAGCAAGAAGGGAACCTCCTCCAATACCCGGCGACTAAAAGCGCGATATCCTGTGTGAAATTCCGCAAGTTTTTGTCCCATTACGCGGTTTTGAACACCCGTCAGAAACCTATTTCCAAGAAATTTCCACCAGGGCATTCCTTGTCGAACTACGTTGCCGGCCAATAACCGCGATCCTAGGACAACGTCGGCCGCGCCTGATTTGATTGGCGCTACCACATTTGGCAGGAGCGTCGGATCGTACTGATAGTCCGGATGGAGCATGACGATGATATCGGCGCCTGCCTTTAAAGCTTCCGTATAACAGGTTTTTTGATTACCTCCATAGCCGTAATTGCGGGCATGCACAAAGACTTCTAGCCTTAGCTCCTTGGCGATTTGCAAGGTTTCGTCGCGACTGTCGTCGTCGACTAAAATCACCTGATCGACGTCACCCTTAGGAATCGCATCATAGGTAATCCTTAGAGTCTTTGCGGCGTTGTACGCAGGCATCACAACGACGACTTTCGGCTTATCGGTGGCTTGTCCCATAGATCGGCTCTCGGAGCAGCCTAATTAATGTAGCCGATCATAATGCGTGCCGACAAGCTTTCGTAACGCCGAGCCGTGTCGTGGGTTGGCCGTATTTGTCGGCAAAGGCACTCCTGAAAATCAGCGCGTCAAACCTACCGGAGACGGGACTCAGTTCACTGACGCGCGCGCTTCGGCCGCTTGGCGGGCCTTGATGCCCTCCACTCGACGGGTCTGGCGCAGCACCTTCGAGATCAGCCGTCGCCTTATTATGCGATCGCTAAACGCAGATCCTAAGTAGCTCTTGAGAAAATACAATTTCTCGGGGCGACGCATGTAGCATCCCAATGTTCGATACAATTGGACAAGATTCTTAAGCCGACGCCTTTTGCTCAGTCGGGAGCAACGTCTCACTCTGTCAAAATCGAGCAGAAAAAAAATAACCGAGCTGGCGGAGTCATCCTTGGCGGCTAAGATATTCGCGTCCTTGAGATCGTCATGATAGACATGCTGTCCGTGAAGGGAACGGAAGAGTTGTGCTAAATCGCGCAAAAATCTACGCCTACGTTCCGCTCCTTCACGGCCCCGCAAAGGCCGTAGTTCCCTGTTCCAATAAGCATCCGTGGTCTTTCCCTCGGCGATTTCTTCGGAAATGAAAAAACTTTTAGTAAGCGCACCGCAAGCCCGATACTCTACAGCAGCTACGGGGGTGACCGTCGGAATCCCCGCGCCGCGAAGAATCGTCGCCCCCCGAAGCGATCCGAAAGCACGCGATGAGGCGAAAAGCGAAAAAAGCCGATAACGGAGGGAGAACGCGTTGAATTGTTTGAGATAGAACGGATGTGCTTGGTCTCCGATCTTCACCGCCAATCGTCCCACTTTGGTTTTTTTCTCATCTTTGATGATCTGGCATTTCGGATCATCGAACCACCGTTCCACATGGGTCAGCAAATCGACAAAGGCGCGATCCGCAAACTTCCGGTGCACCCATAAGGTCGCGCCGTCGCGCTTTTGGGCAATGAAGTCAGAAAGCAGCACGGTTCGGCACTCGACAAGCTTCACGTAAAACGGCGTCAAATCTTCGAAAATGATTGGCCCAGGAATGCTCTTCTCCGACTCTCCTGGCTTCTCGGATCCAGACCGGATCCCGCGAATTCTCAAGCAGCAACAACAGTTTTTCTTCCAACTCTTTCGGGTTGTCAACTTGGTTAACGATTCCTTGCGCCAATCGCCCATGAAGAATCTCCGCTGCGCCGACATCACGACTGACCAGCACAGGAAGCCCGGATGCCAATCCTTCAATGACCACGTTGCCGAAGGCCTCCTGCAACGCGGGAAGAACAACGACGTCCGCCGCCGCGTAATAGTTTTCAACGTCATGACGCCGGCCGGTGAAAAAAATTCGCCCTGGCGCAATCCTATTGGCCCACGAGTGATAGCGTCCGATCCGAGCATCATCGCCGACCACCAAAAGAAAAACGTGCTGCAGCCTGGGCGACTTCAATATCGAGATCATGCGATCCAAGCCCTTACGGCGAAAGCCGCTACCCACGAACAACACCAGCGGTGAATTCAACGGAATTTTCCAACGTTCTCTTACCGACTGGCGCACCTCCGCGCCTCTTGCCGGATGGAAACGATTCTGGTCAACGCCGTTGTAGATGACGACGATCTTTTCAGCCGGCACTGAATAGTGAGCGACGATGTCGCGCTTTACTTCTTCAGACACCGCGATGATCTTCTGCGATCCTGATTCTTGATATTGGCGGCGCTCGAGAGCCAGCAAGCTTCGGTGGTAAATACTGATCCTCTGCCAAAATCGCCGTCGCACGCCGCCTTCTTGGCCCAAGCGTTTGAGAAATCCAAGGTGCGTGCCGCCGCCGCTGCGCAGAACGTCTTGGCGCAGCAGACGGCCAAAGCTGACAACTACTTCACAGGCGGATTTCTCGATGGCCCGAGGGGCGAACCATGCGAAACTCCACAAACGCAGCGTTCGTCCCAACGGTATGACCGAAACATGATGAACGACAATTCCCCGGGGAGGGTCAACGCCATATTCGCTGCAAAACAGATGGACTTCGTGGCCGAGATCGCGTAATCCCTCAGCCGTCTGAAACAAATCCCTTTCAGTGCCCCCTTTGAGATCGAGACGCTTATGGACAAGAGCGATTTTCATCGGGGATGTTTTTCCGGCGTTCACAGTGATATCGGTGGAATAGGATCCGTCAATTATGACGCTGGTCCGCTGACAGTGATGCGTGGGAAAAAAGGTGTGATTCGCCAATGAGCAAACAAATTTTTCGATTTAATTAAATTTAACTTGCGGCACACCGCACCGGCAAGCCCTACACAGTAGCAGAGTAGTTAGCCGGTTTTCGTGGACACATTCCTCGTCGCGGTCAACTCTGGAGACCAACGCATCAATTTTCTAAAATTCCCCGACGGGTCGGCACCGTCGCATTCTTTTCGTCGCTGGCGGGTTTTCAATTCAAGCCATTGCGCGAGCTTGCGATCGGCGAGTGAAAATTTACCGGCATCCAGATAGGCCTGCAAAAACCGGATGCGGTCCTGAAGCGAGATACCAGGAAGCGGCATTCGATTCAGTTGAACGAGATTGCGCTTCCAGAGCGCCTGCGGCAACCAGGTCGGCAAACGTCGCGTCCGGTCATTATCCATGAAGTAAAACTCTATGTCTTCGCGTGCCGCCTGCGATACCAGGATATTCGACGCCACTAAGTCTCCGTGAACAAACCCCGATCTGTGAAACCGCCGAACTAAATTTCCAAGTGACCTGATGCCTTGCCATTTTTGCGTCAACGTCTTTTGGTCCGCGCAACAGGCGCCGCGTCGGCTCAAAAAATCGGGAAGCGTTCGGCCGTCAATTCGTTCCGTCAACACAAATCCACGTTGGACTAAGCGGTAACGTCTCTGCTCGCCAACCGCGATGGTCAAAGGAACGTTGAATCCGCTTTCACCTAACACGATTCCCTGACGCCAGAAGCGAAACGCCTTGGAGTGACGGAGCAGATCTTTCAATGCCCAAATTCCTTGAGCAGGATGGAATATTTTTAGATAAAGAATCCTCGTCTCTCCACCCACTGGTAATCGTGCCTCGACGGTCTGTGGATGGCGGGTTTGATTGCTCGAGCGCACCAATCCCAGCACCTGCTCTTGTAGGTCGCCGCTCCATTGGTCGGGCAATGCCAGCAATCGCCACCGGTCGGCGGAAATCTTTCGGTAGTCAAGCAGGCCCGCCATAAGAAGCCTCATCGGCTGGGGCGCTTCGGAGCGCCACTGCAAGCTTTTCGGCAATCTGCTCCTTTGTGATCGATCGCATGCAAATTCGGCCGATGGAACAATGCCTGCGAAGGCACGGAACACACGCCGCCTGTCCCTGAATAATGAGTTCGGTGAATCCGTACGGACCGGTCCGCCGTGGATCTGTGGCACCCCAAAGAGATATGATCGGTGTTCCAACGGCGGCCGCAATATGCATCAATCCTGTATCAGGACCAATCGCGACGGTCGCCCTGTCTATGACGCCGATGGCCTCGCGAAGCGATGTGCATCCCACCAAATTGACTACCTCCGGGTGCGCTCCTGCCATAACCTCTCGCGCGATCGCCTGATCTTCTTTTCCGCCGAGCAAAACCACGTCGAGCCGGTGTTCCGCGCGCAGCAATTGCGCACATGCGGCAATCTGATCCGCGAACCACCGCTTACTTTCCCAACGAGTTCCGACAAAGAGCACGGCGAATCGCCGGCCCACCTGTGCCAAATATTCCGCAACGGAAGCTTTCTCCTCAGCGGTTAAAGCAAATTTCCACCCGATCGGCGACCGATCGATGCCGAGATAATCGGCGAATTTCAGATAATGGTCCAACTTAGAAATACTCTCTCCGTATCGCGCGATATGCAGATTATTAAACAGCCAATTGAATTCCTTGCTATCGCCACGATGAAATCCAATTCGCTGCGGCGCGCCGCTCCAGCGGCTAATGACGCCGCTCTTTAGGTGCCGCTGCAGATCGAGCACGAGATCGAATTTTCGGGAGCGAAGCTTGGCAAGAAAAGGCCAGAACGCTCGCCATGGGCGCCGCCGGTCGAAGAGAATGATCTCATCGATTGCCGGACAGCCTTCAAGCAACGGGCGCGATGCAGGTTCAACCGACCAAGCGAGATATACCCCGGGAAAACCTTTGCGCAGAAGATCGGCTAAGGGCAACGCCCGGGTAACATCACCGATGGAGCCGTGCAGAACTATCAGAATCTTTTTTGGATTAAATCTAGGCGTGCGGGGCCCCATGATATAAATTGACAAAGTCATTCCAAGCCGCCGCCGAAAAATACTTCTGCTCGGGATCGAGCTTCCGCAAGGAACGCACCAAGCGGTCGAGATTATTCTTTATCAGAGCCGGAGGCAATTGACCCAAATAAAGCTTGGCCTTGTCGAAGTCGATTATATAGCCCGTCACGGCGCCATTTTCTAAGCGCAAAAGAATATTCTTGAGATTGAGATCGCCGTGATAAACACCTTCCCGATGCATTGCGCTGACGCTATCAGCTACTGCTTGGAGCGCCGTCCGTAGGCCGACGCGCTCGATCGTGCCGCTTTGCAAAGCAGACCAAAGGTCTTCGGCGTTGCTCAACTGTCGGGTGATGAGCCAGCCGCGGTAAAACGGCCCGCTCGCTCGGCTCACACAAGCCGCATAAACCTCCACCGTGCGCAGTCCTCGGCGGCGCAATTCTTCGGTGATCGCAAGCTCGCGGAAGGGCCGCGGCGGCCAGGTAAAAAACCACGATCCTGTGAAGGCGCGGAGAAATCCGCCGTGGCGGTAGTTCCGAACCAGCGCGGTCTCGCCATCCGGCAGTTTTACCGCTTTGAGCGCGCCACGACCGTAATAATGGCAGTCCTGTTTATGACCACGATCATCCTCGCTGCAAATCGAAAAATCGATGGCAGCCTCGCGACCCTGCCGAACGATGAGGCGATTGCCGCGCCCATCAGTAATCTTTGCGAAGCCTTCAGGCACCGCACCCCAGATCATACTCTCGGTCAACATCCCAGTTATCTATCACTCGCTCAATCATCAATGTCCATCGCCCGGTTAACTTTGGATAATTCAGACCGTGACGAATTCCGGTTGGAAGGATTCCGCCGGCGAGCGCAGAATATGACGATCGACGTCCAGCAGCTTCTCAACTGCCAAAAGCACTGTTTCGGCGCCAACTTGCCGGATGCAGTCCTCAGTCCCCAAAGGACAGCGGCGTCCGCCATGGGATGCGCACGGCCGGCACGCAAGTTTCTTTTCCACGACAATCGCGTCGTTGCTATACGGATAAAAGCCGAGAGCCGGGGTTGTGGCGCAAAACACCGCCACGACGGGTACCTTTCGCGCCACGGCAATGTGCATCGGGCCGCTGTCGTTGGTGACAAAAACCGCGCAACGGCTTATCGCCGCGGCCAGCTCGCGTAAACCGATGTGGCCCACTAAATTAATTGCCGCCCGCCCGCAACGATTCTGCACCTCATCGACCACAGTATTGTCGTCCGAGCCACCGAAGAGCAGAACTTGGCAGTCAAACTTTTGCCGCAACATTTGTATGAGCTCGGCGAAACCGGCCGATGACCAGCGCTTGGTCGGCCACACCGAACCGGGATTGATTCCGATGATCAATTTGCCGGCGGTCATACCGAGAGCGCGCAGCTTGTGATCGACGGCGTCTTGAATCGTCGCAGGCACGGGAAATTCGATGGCGCGCTGGCACTCTTCAACGCTGACCCCGAGCGCCTGTAAAATCGAAAGGTTCCTTTCGACGTCGTGGCGTGCCGGGTCGCGCCGCGCCAGGGCTTGGTACAAAAACCAGCCGCGACTCTCGCGAAAAGCGATCCGAGTCGGGATCCCTGCCAAAAACAACAGCAATGCGCTACGTAGGGATTTGTGGGGCGTGATAGCGAGGGTAAATTTTTTGGCTTTGAGAGCAGCGGCTTTACGACGCACTCCAGCGATGCCGCGATCTGCCTTTTTTTTATCATCGACGATGATTTCATCGATGGCCGGGTGGTCTTGCAAAAGTTCCCGGCTGAGAGGCAAACAGAGCAGGCTCAATTTTTTTATCGGAAACCGGCGTTTGAGCTCATCGATGAGGGGCAACGTCAAAACCGTATCACCCAGGAAACTTGTTTGCAGTACGAGGACATTTTCCCAGCTGACCGCGGACATGGGACCTATAAACGTATGGCCTCATCGATCAGCATGATGGGAATATCGTCTTTAATCGGATACATCAGCCGGCAAGCCTCGCACACCAGCCCATCATTATTCTGGTTGAGATGAATGTCCCCTTTGCATTTCGGGCACGCCAGAATATCCAAGAGATCCTTGCTGATGGCCATTCTAGATTCCTCCTCGGCCTACGGGTCGAAGCGCGCGCCAGATCATGCTCCGGCGTTCTTCGCCTGATGCGTTCCTATTAGCAGAACGCGCGGCGCCAACCGATTAGCGCGCAAACGGCGTAAAAGCATCCCAGCCACGCCGATAGCCGCGCTGCGACTGCGCCGGATCGCGATTGACAAAATAGCGGTGATACATCGGGTGCCGTAAGCTTCTGACCTCATGCTCCAAAACGAATTTCGCGCGCCCGCCATTGGGATCGACAATTTCCTTGAAGCGGAACTGATGATTGCGCACCTCTTCAGAAATCAATCCGCGGCTCTTCAGGTAGGCATAGGGCGCGGAAAAATTTGCGACGTAGACCGCAATATGGTGCCCATCGTAGGGCACGATAGGTTTTTCAGTCTCGCGGAATAGCAAACACTGATCACGCCCAATTTTGACTCTGCCCACGGTCCCCCGCGGGTCGGTCTCCGCTGCCACAGGGGCCCCGAAGGCGACTTGATAGAACCGCAAGATCCCTTCCACAGCGCCGGATGCGACAGAAAATTCCACGTAAGGCATGCCCAGAATCATATCGCCGAAGTCCGGCTGGCTCGCGTAACATCGATAATGATTGCCCCACGGAGAAGTTACCGCGACATGGTCGGAATTGCGTGCAAAAGAATACTTGCTCTCTTGCAAACCGGGCGCGATCGATTCTAAGCGCGCCATCAGCGCGTCGAGGTCGGGTACGACCAGCCCGACATGGCCGTCGATCACCTGTGGCTCTCGGGTCGGAAGATGAAATTGCTGTTCGCCGACATTGACCCACATATTATTCAGGCCCACGTTCAAATAGGGATCGCGCGTGAATCCCAAACCCATAACATAGAAAAGCGTCGCCACCGACTGATCGGGAATCTGCACGTTGACATGCTCGAGTGAAATGATATTGCCGACGTCTTCTTCAATATACTCGCTCATCGATCACCTCCAAGTCTCCGCAATCCTGCGGGACCGTAGCGTTACGTCCTGGCTATCAGCTGGATCTTCTCGAACGTTCATTCAATCCTGCAGCGCGCGAATCCAGTTCCACTCTTCGGTCAATCCCTGTTCCAAGCCGACCTTCGGCGCATAACCCAGCTTGCTTTTCGCCCGGTCGAGACGAGCTTTGGTATGGCGCACATCGCCTTTCTGACGGTCGAACCGCTTGAGCTTCGTCTTGCGCCCGGAGATTTTCTCCACCAAGGCAATGGCATTCAAGACGCTCACTTCTGAGCCGCCGCCTAGGTTGAAGACTTCACCTTGTCCGGGGTAGAAAGCTGCAGCTATAGTGCCATCGACAATGTCCGAGCAAAATGTGAAATCACGGGTTTGCTCACCGTCGTCGTATAGCGGCAGCCCATCGCCGCGCAGCAGCGCGCGCATGAAAATATGAAAAAACATGTCGGGCCGTTGGCGTGGTCCGTACACCGTGAAAAAACGTAATGAAACCGTCGGCACTCCGAAAGCCTTCCAATAGAGATGACACAAATGCTCGGCGGCCAGCTTGGTCGCCCCATACGGCGATATCGGACTTGTGCCGCCTTCCTCGCGCATCGGTAGGTCACTGGTATCGCCGTAAACCGACGAAGTCGACGCATAGACAAACTTGGCGAGACTCAAATCTTTTGCCGTTTCGAGCAACAGCTGAGTCGACCTAATGTTGTTATCCGTGTAACGGGCGAATTCTTTGCCCCAACTGGAGCGCACTCCCGGCTGACCGGCGAGATGAAACACATAGGTAACGTCGCGCAGCAAACTCTTCGAATCGCATTGTAACAAGTCGTCGCCGACGAAAGTAAAGTTGCGATGAAGGGCGAGTCCGGACAGGTTTTTCTCTTTGAAGGGACGCGGGTAGTTATCGAGAAAATTGTCGATTCCAACCACATGGTGCCCGGCGCCCAATAGCTTTTCCGCGAGATGTGAACCGATAAAGCCGGCGACCCCTGTAACGAATGACTTCACGGGTTTTTGTCGCTTCCCGCCATTTGGCTTGGTTGGGCGATGCTCCATCGCGTCCTTTGCAGCAGATCCGCGACTACGGAAAACTCGATATATTCATCCTTCAAAGGCCGCTCGATCGTGGCAAACAAAATACCAATTGCGCCGCTGCGCTATCAAGCGCCGTCGCGGGCTTGTCCGATCTTTTCGACTATGGCACTGACCAGAGCCGAGCCATTTTCCACGGTCATAGCCACGCGCAGCGCCAATAGTTTGTCCTTCGCGAATGGGAAGCGTGTCAATTTGAGGATATCCTTCTCGGTGGTGATGATCAAATCCACCAGCCGCCCCATGCGATTGATCTGTTGCCAGTCACGGGCTGTATAACAATGGTGGTCGGAAAATTCCAGAGTCTCGACAATCTCACCTTCCCACTCATGGATCAGCCGATACAGCCCTCGGGGATCGGCGACACCGGTCACGGTTAAGATCTTGCTGCGATACAGCAGGGTCAGTGGAAACTCCTTGCAGCCGCGAGCGCCCACACCGATCAAGGCGACCGGGCGGAGCGCGGCCTCAAAAGAAGCGTTTGCCCGGCCGCGCGCCATGACCGAATTCCACGCTCCGTTCCCTGCCGTAGAGAGCAAGAAATCGGCACGGCGGAAATTCCTCCGAGGCTCACGAAAGGGGCCCGCCGGAAGCACCCAACCCGACGCGTCAGCACCCAAAAGTAACACATCGACGTCCCTTTTCACCCGCCGATGCTGAAAACCATCGTCCAGGATAAAAACATCGACGTTCGCCTTTCGCAGCATCTCGCTCGCGGCGTCGAACCGGTCCTTACAGATGCCGACAGTTTGGCCGTATAAACGAGCCATCATCACCGGCTCGTCGCCGGCCTTGATGATGTCATTGTCTTCTACGACTGTGACGCCCTCGCCGTTCGGTTGTAACACCAATGGCGCCGCCTCTTTTCGGCGATAGCCGCGGCTCAAAATTCCCACGCGCAAGCCGCGGCCCGCCAATTCTTTCGCTAGCCACAGACAAGTAGGCGTTTTGCCGGTTCCCCCGACTGTCAGATTGCCCACACTCACCACCGGGCGGCGCAAACCACGCGATTTGATCCAGCCGTGAGTATAGAGCGCATTGCGCATTTGCATGACCATGCTGTAAAGAAACGAAGCCGGCAGCAGCGACACCCACAAGAGTTTTCCGCCTAGCCCCTGCCGCTCCCACACCTTGCGTGCCGACACCAATGTCATAGCCGGATATCACACGTGTTAAATGCTTGACCGCTGGCAACGAAAAATCTTTTCCCTCACAAATAACGCTCGGCTAATAATAAATTTTGGGTCAAGGCCTGATTATTAGCGCCGGCGATCTGAAATGCCATTTCGCCCATGCGGCGACGTTTTTCTGAATCGGCCAAGAGATTGACCAGCGCCTGCGCCAAATCGTCGGCGCCGCCAACCTCGATGGCAGCGCCTTTCTGTTTCATTTGCTCGGCAATATTCTCGAAGTTGCTCATGTTGGGGCCGAATAGGATTGGTTTATGATAGCGCGCAGGTTCGAGGACATTGTGCCCGCCGGCATCCACCAGACTACCACCGACGAAAGCAACGTCAGCGGCGGCAAAAAACTCCGTAAGCTCGCCGACTGTGTCGAGCAGCAAAACATCCTTGTCAAAAAACTGCCCGCCATTCACTTGGCTCTTCCGCTGAAAATCGAACGGACTATCGATCAACAGCTTTTCGACCTCGGCAAAGCGCTCCGGGTGACGCGGCGCCAAGATCATCGAGAGCTGCGGAAACCATGACCGAGCTAACGTGAATGCTTTGAGCAAGATTTCCTCTTCGCCTCGGTGAGAACTGCCGGCCACCAGCAAGAGCTTGCCTTGGCATCCGGCCGAGGCGGGGCTTTCCCGTCGTTCCAAGGTTTTCTGGAATGCAAACTTCAAACTGCCGACCACGGATACTTTTGTTTTATTGGCGCCAAGTACGCGAATGCGTGCCGCGTCCGCCGCCGATTGCATTCCAAGAACCGTGAAACAGTCGAGCACAAGGCGAAAGAAAGGGCGACAAAACGAATACCGCGAAAAGGCTTTCGCGGATAGCCGGCCGCTTAGAAGTAACGTAGGCACGCCGCGGCGAAATGCCTCGCGCAGGAGATTGGGCCAAATTTCCGTCTCGATAATCATCAACACCGCTGGATGAAAGCTGGTCAGCGCGCGCCGCACGACCCAGAGCAAGTCCAAGGGCAGGAAAATCACTGCGTCGACACCGCCGACTCGTTGCGCGACGCGATGCCCGGTTGAAGTAAAAGTTGAAATGAGAATCTTTCGTTCCGGCGCGTGCGCTTTAAGCTCGCGCACGAGCGGCTCGGCGGATCGCACTTCGCCCACCGAAGCGGCGTGTATCCAAACCGGACGGTCGCCAGCTAGCGAAGAAAAAATATCTTTCGGATAAAAGCCCAAACGTTGGGTGTAACCGTCTCGGTACCGAGGTCCAAGTAGAAAAATAAACGGCGTGAAGGGCAAACCCAGGGCAAAGGCGACGGTCAGAACAAGATTATAGAGAAAATACCACATGACGCCCCGGAGACTAATGCAACACCTCCGCCGTTTCAGATTCAATCTGTTCTAGCATTTGCAGTGCATACAAGCGGCTGTACTCGCCGTCTTTTGCGAGCAGCTCTTCATGGGTGCCTTGTTCGGCAATCGCGCCGTCGACCATTACCGCAATACGGTCCGCCTTGCGGATGGTCGACAATCGGTGGGCAATAACTATGGTGGTTCGAGTGGTCATGAGATTTTCCAGCGCCTCTTGGACCGACCGTTCCGATTCTGTGTCCAACGATGAGGTCGCTTCATCAAGGATCAGTATCGGTGCATTCTTGAGGAGCGCGCGGGCAATGGCTAGACGCTGGCGCTGTCCGCCCGATAGCTGCATTCCCAATTCGCCTATGACAGAATCGTAACCCTTTGGTAATGCGCAGATGAATTCGTGAGCGTTGGCCGCCTTCGCCGCAGCGATAACATCATTCACGCTCCGATGCGGATCACCATAGGCGATATTATTTTTCACCGAATCGTTAAAGAGGAACGTATGCTGGCTCACGATGCCAATTTGCGCGCGCAGAGAACGCACAGTCAAATTGCGTATGTCGACGCCGTCGATGGTGATTCGTCCCGATTTCACGTCATAAAATCTCGGGATAAGATCCACTAGGGTGCTCTTGCCGACCCCACTCATGCCGACCAATGCGACCATCTGTCCCGCTGCGATGGTGAGATCGATGTTTTTCAGCACCGGTGCGTCGGCGTAAGCAAAGCTGACGTCATAAAATTCGATCTTCTGCGAAAAGGGCTTGGCATCCTTGGCGTCCAACTTATCTTGAATCTGCGGCGTTTCATCCATAATTTCGAACACTCTCTCCGCCCCCACCAAACCCTGATGTACCGTGGTGTAGGTTCGAGTGAGCCCCTTGAAAGGCCCGTACATAAGGAACATAGCGGCCATGAAGGCCATGAACTCTCCTTGAGTACGCCCGCCGCCAATGACGCTCCAACCGCCGTACCAAACGACCCCGCCGATGGCGACAGAAGCAAGCAGTTCCATCGACGGCGCGACCACTGCCTTGGTCCGGCTGGCACGAAGCGATTGCTTGAAGAGCCGCCAATTCTCTTGTCTAAATCTCTGGTCTTCGTAGCTCTCCATGCCGAACGCCTTGACAATGCGATTGCCTTGAATGCTCTCCTGGAGTATCTCGGTGAGCGTTCCCGTACTGACTTGGCCGCGCCGGGTGAAACGTTTAATTTTTCTACTCAGTCGGATCACCGGCAACACGGAAGCGGGAAAGACAATAAAAGCGATGGACGCCAGAACCCAATCTTTTAAAAATGCCACCACGACCAAAACAAGCAGTGAAACTGAATCCTTCATAAATGACGCCAGGGCGTCCGTAATCGCGTATCGCACCAAACCAACGTCACTGTTGACGCGGGAAATGAGCGCTCCAGTCGGGTGTCGATGAAAAAAAGAAAGAGAAAGCGACTGAAAATGGCGGTTCAAGGCGTTCCGCACATCGTTGATAATGTGCAACCCGACGTAGTCGTTTAGATAGCTTTGGCCAAAGTTCATCAAGCCGCGAAAAGCAAAAATCGCGATGATCAAAAATGGCAAATAAGTTAGCGCAGTTTCGTCTTTCCGAGTAAAAACGTCATCTATGACGCGCTGCACCAAGAAGGGAATCGCGCCGTCGCTTGCGCCAAAGCCAATCATACAGATCATGGCTAAAGTAAAGTACGGCCAGATATACGGCTTAAGATACGTCAGCAGGCGGATGTAGTTATTCACTGTACATAGGCCTTCCTAAGCCATCATCGCGAGCGCAAGGTCGGCGACGCGTTGCGCTGCGCCGGGCGAGCCCAAGCGCTCACGCAGCTTCGACATCTTGTCGATGATGCGGGAACGAACCTCTCGATTATCGAGCAGGACCCGACTTTCCTCGACTAGCCGCACGGGATTCGCGTCATTTTGAATCAGCTCAGACACGAGTCTCTCCCCTGCTATCAAATTTACCATACCGATATGATCCACGCTCACCAGCAGACGAGCCAGGTGATAGGTAAGCCACGACAATCGATAAATGATGATCATAGGTCTACCGAGTAATGCGATTTCCAGGGTCGCCGTGCCTGAGGCGGTCCATACCAGATCGGCGGCGTGGATCGCGTCGTAACGGTCCTCTTCGACAACAGGTATTTGGAGCGCCGGGTGTCGCAGCGCCGATTCGATCTCCGCTCCGTTAATAGTGCTCGCACGTACGCAAAAAAACTGGATGTCCCGTTCCTGGCTCAACCGGACTGCGGCATCGCGCATTACCGGCAGATGGCGGCTCACCTCGGCGTGCCGGCTTCCGGGTAAGAGTGCAATCACTGGTTTGCTTGGATCGAGCCCGCACTTGGCCAAAATCGCATCCCGACCTTGCTTGACTTGAACCATTTCCAAGAGCGGATGCCCGACGAAGGAAACTTTAACCCCATGTCGTTCGTAAAAGGGGACCTCGAACGGAAAGATAACCGCCATGTGATCGACCCATCGAGCAATTTGGTGAACTCGGCCTCGGCGCCACGCCCAGATCTGCGGGCTGACGTAGTATAAAACCGGAATACGCAACGACTTGGCGAGCCGCGCTAAACGTAGATTGAACTCGGGAAAATCGATCAAGACTAGAAGGCTGGGGCGCCGTTCCTTCAAAGCACGCTTGAGAAGAGCGTAAGCACGCCACAGATTCTTGAGATTGCCGGCCAACTCGACGAGTCCCATGCCGGTTAGATGAGCCACGCTAAACAGCGCCTCGAAATTCGTCCGCTCCAATTGCTCTCCGGCAACGCCAAAGACCTTTAACGCCGCATCGCGTCGATGCAGTGCGTCGACCAACTGTGCGCCATGCGCGTCGCCTGAAGCCTCGCCGACCACCAGCATAATTTCTTTTCCAACCGCTGTCACAATGTAAATTAGCGACCACAGCTCGTGTCACAGCTGTGAACTGATCATCGAGGCAATTTCGAGAGCCCTCAATCCGTCCGCTCCGCCCACCACCGGCAACGTTCGCGCGCGCACGCAGTCAACAAAGGAATTGATTTCATCGGCCAGCGCATCGCCGTCTTTAATTTCGATGTTTTCGGCGCGAATGTCGAGCCAACCGGCTCCCGGGGCAGGCTTGTGATAGATTTGCGCCCGGCGCTGGTCATAATCGATCGAGATATAAGCATCCGGCTGGAAGAATCTTATTTTTCGTTCGCGCTTGAGCGAAACGCGGCTCGATGTCACGTTTGCAATACAGCCATTGGCGAAATTGATTCGTGCATTGGCGATGTCCGGCTTGTCGGTCAGAACAGGTACGCCCACCGCTTCGACCCGTTGCACCGGCGAGCGGACCAAGCTCGCGATAATGTCGATGTCATGGATCATGAGATCCAACACCACATCGACATCAGTGCCGCGCTCCACGAACGGAGCCAAGCGATGACACTCGACGAACTTGGGCTCTCTAATGGTCCCTTCCAGCCGGCGAATCGCCGGGTTGTCGCCTGCGCGGCCGCCACCAGCGCCCGTGCTTCGGTAATGTCTGCCGTGAGCGGCTTTTCAACCAATACATCGATGCCGGCTTCGATGAAATCACGCGCCACTCTATAATGAAAACGGGTCGGTACCGCGATACTGACGCACTGCACTCGACCAAACAACCGGCGGTAATCCGTCAGCGCCGCGGCGCCGACGGAGCCGCCAACCTCATTGGCGCGCTGCTCATCGATATCGACCACGGCAACAAGTTCGACCTTTTCCGACGCCGCATACTTTTCCGCATGGAATTTACCGAGGTAGCCGACGCCAACAACCGCCGCCGTGATATTGCTTTCTGCCATAAGCAAGCCAAATTCAGTCGCTGACGCCGACCACGGAAATTCCGTAGTCATCGGCTTGGCGCAAGAAGCTCTCTTTTTGTAGCAAAATCGTCTTCCCGGCTTCCACGGCCAAGACCGTTCCACCGGCTTTGTGGAGATTCTCGACGGTGTCGATACCGACGGCCGGTACGTCGAAGCGAAGGTCCTGTTGCGGCTTACTCACTTTGACCACGACACAACCCGACCGGGCCAGCGTTCCCCCCCGTTGAATTGCTGCATCTGTTCCTTCCACGGCCTCAACCGCTACCACCACGCGATTCTTCACCACCACGGTTTGGCCGATTCCTAAGCGGCCAATTTCTTTGGCGGCGCGAAAGCCCAATTTAACATCCACCCATTCCTTCTGAAGTGGTGCCCGTTTGGTCAAGACGCCCTCGGCGGCAATGATGTGGGATAAACAAAGAGTCGATTCCAAAATCCGGATCCCTTCCGCTGCGAGCTCATCGGCGATGCCGCGCAACAGCGCATCGTCCTCCCGACTCTTGATCTTTGCCAAGAAGCGCGCCCCGCGCAGATCGGGTCGGAAATTGCCAAAGAGCTTGACCTTGCGGATCCCGCCCGCCATGACCGCCTCGGTCACTCCAGCGCGGTGAAACGCGGCGATAATCTTGCCCAGTTGCCCGACGTAAACCCACGTGATCTCATCGGCGATTTTCTCGATCGCCTCGTCGCTTTCACCTCGGTGGGCTACGGCGATCACAGAATAGCCTCGGCGCTTTGCCTCTTCGGCAAAGATCAAAGGAAATTTTCCATTGCCCGCGATTAATCCGAGCTTTTTCACAACGGAAACAGACGACAGTGGCCCAACGCGCCGATGATCGGCATGGCGTAGAATTTAGCGACAAACCCCGCGTTGCGACTCGGCTATAAAGGAAACGAATCTTTCGACTTCGGGAATAGCAGCCATTTCCTGACGGATTTTTTTTAAGGCGTCATCGGTTTTAAGCCTGGATTGAAAGGCGATCCGGTATGCTTTGTGGATCGCTTCGATAACCGATTTTTGGAAACCCCGCCGTTTCAGTCCTTCGACATTCAGCCCGCGCAGCCTAGCGCGGTCGCCCGTGGCATTACAGTAGGGCGGCACGTCCTTGGAGACCATCGAACCGGCGCCCAGGATCGCGCCTGTGCCGATTTTCACGAACTGATGAATGCCCACCAAGCCGCCGACGATCACGAAGTCCTCGATCACCACGTGGCCGCCAAGTGTCGCGCCGTTAGCAATCACATTGTGGTTGCCGATAATGCAATCATGGGCGATGTGGCAATACATCATCAAGAGATTTCGGTCGCCCACACGCGTCACCATGCCACCGCCGGCGGTGCCCGGGTTGAGCGATACGTACTCCCGGATCGTGTTACGGTTGCCGATCAAAAGCTCGCTCGGCTCTCCCTTATATTTGAGATCTTGCGGGATGGATCCGATTGTGGCGAACGGAAAAACCTCATTGCCCTCGCCCAACGTCGTTCGCCCTTGAATGACCGCATGCGAGTGAATTTTGCTCTCTTTGCCGATTTTTACCCCCGCGCCAAGAAGGCAATACGGGCCCACTTCCACGCTGCTGTCCAATTCGGCACGCGAATCGACGATCGCGGTCGGATGCACATTGCTCATGTCGAGAGGCGCTCCTCACGCCAATTATACTTCCATGGCGGAGATTTCCGCCTGCGCGACCAATTTTCCATCGACCGTCGCCACGCCTTGCATCTTCCAGAAAGTGCCGCGCCGCTTCACGATGGTAAGCTCCATACGCAATTGATCACCAGGCTCAACGGGACGTTTAAATTTTACGTTATCGAGCCCTGTCAGCATGAAAACTTTGTGGTCGTTCCTGCCGCCGCGGGCGTTGTGGGCAAAAATCGCTCCAACTTGGGCCATTGCCTCGCAGATGAGCACACCGGGCATTACCGGCCGGTTGGGGAAATGGCCTTGAAAAAAATTCTCGTTAAACGTTACGTTTTTGATCCCGACGATTTTATCTTCGCCGTGAATTTCGACGATCCGATCGACCAAGAGAAAGGGGTAACGATGAGGGATGTAATTGAGGATTTCTTTAACGTCCAGCATCGCTATCGAGCTCCTTTTCACCCCCCTTGAGGATCTGCGCGACGCGTTTCTCCAAGCTCCGCACAGTCCTCCAGAGCATCGGTAGTTGGGGTAAAAGCGTCATGACCTTCAACCATTCATGGTGCGGCGCAGCCGCGATCCCTCCCGAGAGAATCGCCCCCGCAGGAACCGACTTGGGAATTCCGGATTGCGGGCCGATCATTGCTCCGTCACCGATTTGAACGTGATTGACCACTCCCACCTGTCCCGCAAGCGTAACGTTTTTGCCGATCCGAGTGCTGCCGGCGATCCCCGCCTGCGCCGCGATTATCGAATGCTCGCCGATAATGACGTTGTGCGCGATTTGAACTAGATTATCGATCTTTACGCCGCGCGAGATCACGGTTCTTCCGAGGGTTGCCCGGTCGACGGTGGTGTTTGCACCGATTTCGACATCGTCCTCGACCACCACGATCCCTGTTTGGGGAATCTTGACGCGTTGATCACCGCTGCCGGCGTAGCCAAAACCATCGCTACCGATAACCACGCCCGCGTGAAGAATGACCCGGTCCCCCAGACGGCACCCCTCTCGCACGACGACATTGGGATGAAGCACGCATTGCGCACCGACCTGTACTTCTTCCCCGAGAAACACCCCCGGGAAAATTACCGTACCCGTGCCGATCCGTACGCGCGGGCCGACAAAGGCATTGGGGAAAATCGTCACGCTTTCGCCCAGGATTGCGCTTATTTCGATATGGGACTCTGGGCTAACGGTGCGGTTAAATTGCGGCGCGGGGGAGAAAAGTTGCAGGACCTTCGCGAAGGCGACGTAAGGGTTAGGGGTCTCGATATAGTTTAACCTTGATCCAGTTTCAACGTCGCTGACCACGCCGGGGCCGACAATCACGGCGCTGGCCCGACATTGTGATAAGAATTGTTGATAGCGCCGATGGGTAAGAAAAGTGATTTCCCCTGGGATTGCTTCGTCTATGGCTGCAATTTTGTGAATAACGACGCTGCCGTCTCCGATGACCTTTCCGCCGACATAACGGGCGAGTTCACTGAGCGTTTTGCTTGTCACCACTTATTTCTTCACCCGACTATTGTAAACTTCTATCACCCGACTCGTGATATCGGTTGCTTGATCGCTGTACAAAATCTGCGAGCGCTCAAGAATGAGCGTAAATTTCTCCGCCTTTCCTATTTCAGTGACGACCTGTTCGAGCTCCTTGAGAATTTCCGCCATCATCTCGTTATTTTTCCGCTGCAAGTCCTGCTGGTAATCGCCCATGGTGCGCTGTAGGCTGACCGATCGCTTTTGAAAATCCGCTTCGAGATTGCGCCGCTCCTCCTCTTTTAAAAGTGGACCTTTTTTATCTAAGTCGCTCTTCAATCGCTCAAGATCCTGCCGTTCCTTTTGCACATCGGTCTCGGCTTTCTTTACCTGCGCCTGAAAGCGATCTTTGGCCTTTTTTCCGGCTTGCGACTCAGCAATGATTCGTTGAATATCGATAAATCCGATTTTAATCCGTTCCTGCGCCAATGCCACGGAACAAGAAACAACCAGCATCCCGACGACCAGCCAGTACTTCACGCAAACCTCCGGTAATTGTCTTTAGAAAACTTAGGAATGGCAGTTCCTTTACGGTTGACTGCCGATAGAGAAGCCGAGCACCGACGTTTCATCGTGGGGCTGTTTGTTGAGCGGGAAACCAAGCTCGACGCGCAAGGGACCGAAAGGTGACATCCAGCGAACACCAGCGCCAACCGACCGCCTTAATTCATTGAAGCTAAACGAGTCGCTGAACGAACTGCCCATGTCGAAAAATGCTACCCCGCGCAGGCCGTACTGCTCCATGATCGGAAACAGCAATTCGGTGTTTAGAACCATCGCCTTGTCGCCGCCGACGACATCGGTCGAATGACACACCGGGTCTGTTCCGCCCTCTGGAACTTTGCAATTCGATGGCTGGCGTGGGCCTATGCTTCGCTCAGCAAACCCACGAATGGAATTGATTCCCCCGAGAAAGTAACGCTCGAAAAGTGGCAGATCCTTGTTGCCGCTATTTCGTTCCGCCAAACCGATTCCATAACCGAGCTGTCCGCCCAGGGCCAAGACCCAATTTCCACCCCATTTCGGGTCCTTGAGTAGCGGATAATGCCAGCGCCCGCTTAAATCTGTCTTGATAAACCGCGAGTCACCGCCAAGACCGGCCATCTTCACGGAGAAGCCGGATTTGGTTCCTTCTGTCGGTGCGAAAAAGTGGTCCCGGCTGTCGTAGGTGATGCCGGGAGTGACGGCGCTGGTCAAAGAAGTGCCCTTTTCCGCTTTGATCGACTCGGGCGCAGTCGACGAAACTCCGCTGATCGTTTCCCGCGTGAGATCGTAGGAAACCCCGCTACGCATATAATCCCAGACGCTGGGAGCGGGATTACTCGCCAATTCATCTGACCCGATGTTTGCGCTGGCTTTGCCGCCGCCAAAAAATGGAAATTTATAATCTTTTAATGGATAACTGCTATTCACCCCGAAACCGATTTTGCGCTCGTTGAAATCGGTGAATTCCCGTTTTGTATTGAATGCATCGACGCCCAAGGACATCTTCGAATCGTTAAAATACGGATCGCTGGCGCTGAGGATAAAGTCTTGCCGGCTCGATCCAATACTGAAATTACCACTGATTCCCTGTCCTCTGCCCATGAGATTTTTCTCGGAGACGTTGGCATTGAACACGAAGCCGTCGCCGCTGCTGTATCCGCCGCCGACCTGAAACGTTCCAGTGGGTCCCTCTTTGACGTCCACCAACACGTCGAGGGTATCGGGTTGATTGGTTTTCTTTGTGGTGATCTGAACATCCTCGAAATAGCCGCTCCTTTGGAGAGCATTGCGGCTCTGGGTGATTTTTGTCCCGGAATAAAGCTCCTGTTCGTTAGTCACCAACTCGCGACGCACCACTTTATCGCGAGTCTTGGTGTTTCCCGCCACCAATACCCGATTGAAATACACCGGCGGACCTTTGGTGATCACCAGCGCGACATCGACTTTCTTTTCGCCCTCATTGACTTTGGTTATCGGATCGACTTGAACAAACGCGAACCCCTTGTTCGAATACATGTCCTGCAGCGCGGTGACATCCTCGCGCAGGCGGCTGCCGCGAAAGATCTGACCCGTCGTCAGCTTGACCGATTGCAGCATCTGGCGGCCATCCTGAATCAGCTCGCCCCCGATCTCGACCTTTCCGACCCGATATTGCGGCCCTTCCTGGATACGGAAAACCACTTCCAGTCCGTCGCGCGCACGCAAAATAACCGGATCCTGGATCTTGTGTTCGACGTAACCGTGATCGTTGTAGTGATTCGACAGAATCGCGACATCGTTGGTCAGCATGTCGCGATCCAATACGCCGCGATTAGTGATAAAGGAAAAGATCCATTCTTCTTTGGTGGCGATCAGATCTTTAAGCTCGCCCTGGGAAAAATTTTTGTTTCCTTCAAACAATACTTTTTTGATCAAGAGGCGGTTGCCCTCGCTGATATCGAGGGTAATCACGGCCTGGTTGCTGGCTTCGACGGATACCGCGTGATCGATCACCGCATTCACGTAACCCTGCTCACCGTAAAGCTTCCTTACTTTGTCAACCCCATCGGCGACTTTGGTGCGGTCCAGGATCGTCCTGGCACCGATGCCAAAGGCCGATTCGATTTTCTCCTTCGAGACCTGGGAAGCGCCCTGGATTTTCACCTCGCGAATGTAAGGCTTTTCTTTCACCGCGTAAGTCAAAACACCTTCGGGTGAAAGCTCGGCTTGAACGTCATCGAAAAATCCCATGCGAAATATCGCTTTAACGTCTTGCTCGACAACGGCCGGGTCGAACAGCTCTCCCGTCCGGCTTTTCAGATGAAGGCGAATTCCATCGTCTTCAACCCGCAAATTGCCGGCGATTTTTATGTCTTTCAGAATGACTTTCTCTTGGCTCTGAAGCGGCGCGGTAAACCCGAAGCTCAATAACAACAGGCAAAGCGCGGAGGACAAAATGATCAAAGCTTTTTTCGTTTTGGAAGGTTCCATCGACACCTGTGAAAAACCTGTCGCGGAGCGCGTCAAATTTCCTGATTTTGTAGCAAATACCGCCACTTTTGTAAAGCAGAATCCGTGGCTATCAATTCGATCTCAGCGCGCCGGCAGTCAGCTCGACGCAGCGACCGATTTTTTCGGCAAATTGTCGATTGTGGGTAGCTACAATGAGCGCGATATGGTTTTCCTCGTTGAGACGAAACAATAGATTTTGCACCTCTTCGCCGATACGCAAGTCCAAGGAGCCGGTGGGCTCGTCGGCTAGAACGAGCTTGGGCTTCAAGATCACCGCCCGGGCCACGGCCACCCGCTGCTGCTCGCCCCCGGATAGCTTGCCCGGCCGATGGCTCATTCGCTCTTTCAAACCGACCAGAGTCAGTAACTGCTCGGCCTCATGCTGAGCTTGAGCGCGGTCGATGCCTTGAATCAAGGCGGGAAACATGACGTTTTCCAGCGCAGAAAAATCCGGCAACAGGTAATGAAATTGAAAAACAAAGCCGATCTCTCGATTGCGAAACTGACACAAGGCGGTTTCGTCTCCTAACGGAAGCTCTTTGCCGGCGTAATAAATTTTGCCGCTGGTCGGATGATCCAGGGCGCCGAGGACATGCAGCAATGTGCTCTTCCCGACGCCTGATTCGCCGACCACCGCCAGCCGTTCGCCTTCGGCCACGTCGAGGTTTAACCCGCGCAACACATGGATTTCGCTGCCGCCTTCGAAGAAGGATTTGTGCAAATTTTTTACCGACAAAAGCTCACTCATAGCGGATAATCTCGACCGGATCGAGCTTAGCGGCCTGGCGCGCCGGATAGATGCTCGCGATCAAGCAAACCGCGAGAGACGCAATAGTCACTATGATGAAATTCATCGGATAAATTCGCACGGGAACGGTCTTAATCAGAAACACGCCGTCCGGTAAATCGAATTGATACTGCGAAATGAGCAGGCATACCAATAGACCAAGAATGGCTCCCAACACTGTGCCGAGAATTCCAATGATACATCCTTTTAGTAAAAAGATCCGACGAATACTTTGCTGGGATGCTCCCATCGAACGCAGGATGGCAATATCTTTCTTCTTTTCCATGACGACCATCACCAACGTCGAGACGATATTGAAGGCGCCGATCAAGATCATCAACAGCAAGACCAAAAAATAAACCGTTTTTTCAAGCTTGAGCGCAGAGAAGAGGTTGGGCCAAAGACGGGTCCAATCCTCGGCGAAATAGGGAAACCCGAGTCGCCGTTGAATCTGCTCCGCCACCTGCCTCGATTGATCGACGTTTCGAATTCGGAGCTCGATATTGGTCACGGCGTCGCCAAGCTCAAAAAACTTTTGTGCTTCGGCTAGCCCCATGAAAACCAAGGTCGAATCGATCTCGCTCATGCCGGTTCTAAGTATCCCTGCGACGAAGAATCGGCGCACTTTGGGAATCACGCCAATCGCCGTCGGGCTTCCCAGGGGAGAAACGACTTGAACGGCGCTGCCGGTAAAAACTCCCAGTTGATTGGCCAACCGTTCGCCTAAGATAATCCCGGGCAACAGCACCGTTCGATCTTCCACTTGGATCGGATGCTGGGTCTTGAGTCCGTCTAAATTGCCTTCCCTGAGAAAGCTTTGAACGTTGACAACTCTGTTCACCCGATCGGGATCGATGCCGCGCACCACCACGCCGGAGACGCGCGACCCCGCCGTCAGCATCACTTGTCCATAAATGGTCGGCGTCGCCGCCACCACGCCGTTTTCCTTGCTCACCTGCTGTATTAAGTTTTCGTAATCGCGCAGCGGTTCGCCGGAGCGGATTAGTGCGATATGGGCGTTGATACCGAGCAGGCGATCGCGCAAGGTTTCTTCGAAACCGGACATCACCGCCATAACCACGTTTAGCGTCATCACACCGATCATGACGCCGAGCACCGAAATCACCGTGATCAGGGAAATGAATGTTTCACGACGGCGCGCCTGCAAATATCTAAGGCCGATAAACAGTTCGTAATTCATGGGGAGGGGTGGGCGTTATTTGGCTTGAGGGCGCAGCAGCGGAAAAAGGATCACGTCGCGAATCGACGGCGAATTGGTAAGAAACATCACCAGCCGATCGATGCCGATGCCCTCCCCGGCGGCTGGCGGCATGCCGTATTCGAGCGCCCGAATGTAATCGTCGTCGACGGGGTTGGCGGTGTCATCGCCGGCGTTGCGCGCCTCCATTTGCTCTGAGAAGCGCTGGCGCTGGTCAGCCGGATCGTTAAGCTCCGAGAAAGCGTTAGCCAGCTCACGACCCGCAATATAAAGTTCGAAGCGGTCAACCATCGCCGGATTCTGATTGTTTTTTCGCGCTAGAGGCGACACCTCGATCGGATAGCCGGTTATGAATGTAGGTTGGATCAGTTGCGCCTCGGCGACTTGCTCGAAAATCTCCACGAGCGCATTTCCATAGAGCGCAGTCGAATCGACATGGACTCCTTTGCGGTTGGCAAAATCGCGCAGTCCTTCGCGGCTACCAACGTCCTCCTCCAATGCGCCGCCGTGCAGCATAATCGCCTCCGCTATTGTCAGCCTGCGCCAGGGCGGTGCCAGATCGACCAAGTGCTCGCCGTACGGCACTTTCAATGAGCCGACCACGTCCTTAGCCAGGGCGACAAAGAGCTCTTCGGTGAGCTGCATCAAGTCATCGAAAGTCGCGTAAGCCTGGTAAAATTCGACCATGGTGAATTCGGGGTTATGCCGTACAGAAATTCCCTCGTTGCGAAAGTTCCGATTGAGCTCGAAGACTCTGTCGAATCCGCCGACCAGCAAACGCTTTAAAAACAGCTCTGGCGCGACGCGCAAGTAAAGCTCCATGTCAAGAGTATTATGGTGCGTGATAAACGGCCGCGCCGCCGCGCCGCCAGGGATGGATTGCATCATCGGTGTTTCGACCTCGAGAAAATCCCGCTCTTCGAAAAACCGCCGCAGCAAGCGGATGATGCGCGAACGTTTTTCAAAACCCTCGCGCACTTGCGGGTTAACCATCAGATCGAGATAGCGTTGACGGTAGCGGGCTTCGACGTCGGCCAGTCCATGCCATTTCTCCGGCAACGGACGCAGGCATTTAGTGAGCAAACGTAAGCCGTCGGCCTGGAGCGTCAACTCTTTCGTTTGGGTTCGAAACAGATGACCCCAAACACCGACGATATCGCCGATGTCCAACGCGCGAAATAATGCGTAACCTTCCTCGCCAAGCTTGTTTTGTTGGACATAAACCTGCAGTCGCCCGCGGCGGTCCTGCAGATGAAAAAAAGAAGCCTTTCCCATCCGTCGGATCGCCATGACTCTGCCGCCGATCCGGATATCACGCGGCGCGGCGCTGAGATCTTGATCAGTCGCTTCGGCATAATGGGCGACAATTTCAGAGGCGGAGTGGGTCGGCTTGAAGTCGTTCGGGTAAACCACCGCCCCTGAATCTTTGAGCTTCGCGAGCTTTTGCTTGCGGACTTCCACCTGCTCCGTGCCGTCTTCGTTTCGCGTTATATCGTTATCGGCCATTGTTCTTTTGCATTTGCGCCCGGCTTGCAGAGATTCGCTGTATCGACTTAGAGAGCGGCGAACGTGAAAAGGATCACAGACCGAGATTTTTGCAGATCGCCGAGAGCGAATAGGATTTGTTCAAAGAGTAAAAATGTAGACCCGGAACGCCATATTTAATCAGTGCTTCGCATTGGTGCGACGCATAGTCAATGCCCATTTGGACGGCAGCATCGTCATCGCCTTCAACTTTTGCCAACTCTCGCTCCAGCTTCGCTGGAATCTTCGCACAGCATAGCTCGGTGAAACGGCGTATCTGCGATGCCGAGAGAATCGGCAAAACTCCAGGGACGATGGGGACCGTTATGCCGAGTTTTCTGACGTCGTCGACAAAGCGATAGTAATCGTCGTTATCGAAAAACAATTGAGTGATGACTGCCGCCGCGCCGGCATCCACTTTTTCTTTCAAAAACTGTAAGTCGGATTCACGGCTGACGGCTCGGGGATGGACCTCGGGGAAACCCGCCACGGCGATCGAAAAGGTGCCAACGGCTCTGGCCTCGCGAACGAGCTCCACCGCATGGTGAAAACCATCCGGGTGCGGACGCCAATCGGCCATGCCCTGAGGCGGATCGCCGCCGAGTGCGATCAGATTTTCAATTCCCTTCTCCTTGAGTCTTGCGAGGATCCCACGCGCTTCCGCCTTGGACTGGCCGACGACCGTCAAGTGGCACATGACCTCCAGACCGCAGCCATTATGGATGGTTTCGACCAGATCAACGGTTTTTTCGCGCGTGCTTCCGCCCGCCCCGTACGTAACAGAACAAAAGCTAGGGTTAAGCCTCCTGATAATCTCAATTTCGCTAAAGAGGTTTTCCTCGCCTTTTTCTGTCTTTGGAGGAAAGAATTCTACCGAGAGGGTCAACCCCGGCCGGGCATAGAGGTCGGCTAGCTTCACACTGGTCCTTGATGACTACCTTCGGCGCAACAGTATTTGTAGCACAACGTTTTGCCAACGACAATTGGTTAGAGACGCGAAATCGGCGGTTTATTCTGGCGTTATCGACCGCTCATGCGCGGCGCGCAGTGACGGGATCGCAGGTCGAATCGGTTTGGGAGGTGATCAATGATCTCAGCGCGTCGGTGTGATCCAGCCAGGCGCGCGTAATTTCTTCCGGGACGTTATATGATTCCAATGTCTCTTTTAAAATTTGTTTTCGCCGAGCAAAATGGCCGCCCATGATGGGATGCTTCGCGTGCGCTAGGTTGAGCGGTCGTCCTTGGTATTCCACTGCCGCACCAAGAAAACCAGCTGTCAGTTGATATTCAAATTCCTTGATCCGCGCTCGGTCCGCGTTGCGAAAAAAGAACCCGATCATTCGATCATCGAATACGCGGTCGATAAACGTGTCGATAATCTCCCGTAGTTTGGCTTCGCCACCTAACTTTTCAAACAGAGAACTCGCCATAGTTTCGTTGACACTCACTTCAGCTTGGCTGGTCTGATCGGCGATCGCGTCAATTGGAATCGATTCGCAGGGACACGCACAGCTTTCACATCATGCCTAATTGCAGCCGCGCCGCTTCGGACATCTTGCTCATATCCCAGGGCGGATCCCAAACCACATCGATTTTTACATCTGTGACCCCCGGCACTGCCCTGACCTTACTTTCTGCCTCGGCAGGCAATGATTGCGCCGCTGGACAATGGGGCGAGGTGAGAGTCATCTGAATCGTCACCACTCCCTCGGCGCTGACCTTGATATCATAGACCAAACCCATCTCGTAAATGTTCACCGGGATTTCCGGGTCGAAGCACGTGCGCAACGCTTCGATCACCTGGGATTCGATTATTGTCTGATTAATGCTTTCCATCGTACCTTCCTTGGTTCGGTCGTCCGCCCTCGGCTCGTAGGCGGTCATCGTATTGATTGTGTGAAACCTTGATGACGATTTCCCCTTTACTCAATCCCCAGCTGTTGTTTTGCACTTCCCGAAATCATACTTTGATTCCACGGTGGATCCCAAACCAGCTCGACGTCAACCTCGCGTATGCCAGGCACTGCGCGCAACTTCTTCTTGATGTCTTCCTTGAGAAACTGGCCCATGCCGCAACCTTGCGCGGTCAACGTAAAGCGCACCGCGGCTCTGTGCCCGGCTTCGGGTAGTTTGCTAATCCGACAGTCATAGATCAAACCTAGATCGACAATATTGACGGGTATTTCGGGATCGAAGCAAGAGCGCAGCTCGTGCCAAACTCGGTCCTCGAGCGAAGCGGAACCGGCTTCCGCCGACGACTGCGGCCGCGGCACATCATCCGATGGCGTCAAGCCGAGTGCATCTGCATCGCGGCCATCGATACGCACGGTATAGCCTCGCTCCGTCATCACCGTGTAAGTGCCGCCCAATGCCTGCGTAAGCCAGACCGAACTTCCGGCCGACAACGACACCGGGTCGCCGCTTGGAACCATCACCGCAGGACAATCGCGCGTCAGTGTAATCGGTTTTTCCGTGGACATTGGGCAACCCCCTTTCGTGGTGATCCGAAGTGCTATTCCGTAGTCGCTGGGCGCGACTCGCCTTTGAGGGCCGCATTCACCGTATGCCAGGCCAAGCTCGCGCACTTAACCCGGGCGGGGAATTTGCATACACCCGAAAGAATTGCCAGCTTCCCAACTTTTTCGGAGGCGGCATCCCCATTCGTCTCACTGGTAAGCATCTGGTGCACCTTGTCAAACAAGGCATGCGCAGCGGCTTCGCTTTTGCCCTTCAACTCCGCGGTCATCATCGATGCCGAAGCTTTGGAGATCGCACACCCGGAGCCTTGAAAGCTGATATCTTGAATGACGCCGTCTTGCAGTCGCAAAAACACCGTCACGTGGTCGCCGCACAACGGATTGTACCCTTCCGCCTTGCGATTGGCATCGGCCATCAGCCGGAAATTCCGCGGACTTTTATTATGGTCCAGGATAACTTCTTGATAGAGATCGTCTAGATCAGACATCAGTCAAATACTTTCAGAGCGCGATGGATCGCTCGTACCAAAATATCGATTTCCTCAGTCGTGTTATAGAAAGCAAATGAAGCTCGCGTCGTCGCCGGCACGCCGAAGCGTTGCATCACCGGCATCGCGCAATGGTGTCCGGAGCGCACAGCGACTCCTTCTTGGTCGAGAATCGTCCCGACATCGTGTGCGTGAACGTGGTCGAAAACGAACGACAGCACCCCCGCCTTTTCCTTTGCCGTGCCGATAATTCTGAGGCCATCGATGTTTGACAACGCTTCCGTGGCATAGCCGAGCAGCGCGTGTTCATGGGCCGTCAATCCTTGCCAATCGAGAGCCTGCAAATAATCGATTGCCGCGCCCAATCCGATCCCGCCCGAAATATGGGGCGTACCCGCCTCAAACTTATAGGGCAAGACGTTGTAGTGGGTTTTTTCGAAGGTGACCAAGCTGATCATATCACCGCCGCCTTGATAGGGCGGCATCTTTTCCAGGAGCTCGCCACGTCCGTACAACACACCCACGCCGGTGGGCCCAAACATCTTATGGCCGGAAAACGCGTAAAAATCGCAGCCGAGATCCTGCATATCAACTCGCAGGTGCGGCACCGCCTGTGCGCCATCGAGGAGAACGGGAATACTGCGTTCATGGGCAAGAGCTACAATCTCCTTGACCGGGGCAATGGTCCCGAGTGCATTCGAGACATGGGTGACGGACACGAATTTCGTCTTTTCGTTCAGCAACCGGCGATATTCGTCCATGACGATTTCGCCGTCATGATTGATCGGAATCACCCGCAGCTTTGCGCCAACCTGCTCGCAGAGCATCTGCCAGGGTACGATGTTGGAGTGATGCTCCATCGCTGAAATGATGATTTCATCGCCGGCTTTGAGAAAAGTCCGGCCGTAGCTCTGGGTCACCAAGTTGATCGCTTCCGTAGTGCCGCGCACGAAGATGATTTCCTGATTATTGCGGGCGTTAATGAAGCCGCGGATCTTACTGCGCGCCTCTTCGTACGCCGCGGTGGCGCGCTCGCTGAGGTAATGGACGCCGCGATGGATGTTGGAATTCTCCGCGCTATAGTAGTGAGCCAATGCGTCGATTACCGCCTGCGGCTTCTGGCTGGTCGCGCCGTTGTCGAAATAGACCAGCGGCTTGCCGTGCACCTTCTGTTGAAGGATCGGAAAGTCTTCACGGATACGCGCCACGTCAAATCTGCCTGCCGGCGCGCGCGAATCGGCTAAATGAGATACGGCTTTCATAAATCGACTCAAGGCTTGCGAAATCTTGCCACGAGATAATCGTCAAGACGTTGGCGTAGGGAATCGATTTTAATCCGCGCCACCACGTCGCTGGCAAACGCAAAGCTCAAAATGCTGCGGGCCTCTTCGAGCCCGAGCCCGCGCGTACGGAGATAGAACAATGCGTCGGCGTCCAACTGACCGATGGTCGAGCCATGACTGCACTTGACGTCGTCCGCATAAATCTCCAATTGCGGCTTGGTGTTGACCGCCGCGTTCGCCGATAACAACAAGTTCTTGTTGGTCTGACGCGCATCGGATTTCTGAGCGTCTTTGTGCACGATGATTTTGCCGTTAAAGACTCCATGGGAACTGCCGTCAAGGATGCCTTTATAAAGCTCCAAACTGCTGGCCCTTGGTTTGGCGTGCTCGATCTCTGTGTAATTATCGATATGCTGCCGCTTGTCGCCTAGATAAAGGCCGTTGAGCACGCACGCCGCGCCTTCACCGTCGAGAACGACGTGCACGTTGTTTCGCACCAGCGAACCGCTTAGAGTCACCCCATGCGCCGTCAGCTGGCAACCACGCTCCAACTCTGCCTCCAAGGTACCGACATGAAGCCCGGCGTCGCCTTCTTGCTGCAAACGATAGTGCTCAATCAGCGCGTCGCGCCCGCCCATTAATTCCGTGAGCGCGTTGCAAAAATAAGTGCCCGAATTGAGTCCTATATAGCTCTCGACGATCTTCGCCTCACTGGCCGCGCCTAGCAGGATCAAAATGCGCGGGTGCGACATCACTTGCCGCTCTCCCGCAACAGAGGCGAAGACAAGATAAACGGGCTGAGTCAAACGGCAGCGCTCCGGAACCACGATGACGGCGCCATCTTCCACAAACGCGGTGTTGAGCGCTGCGAATGCTTCATGCTGGTAGCGCGCGTAACGCCCGAGATGCGCCGATAAAAAGTCGTCATTTTGCCGCACCATTTTGGCGAGGCTCTGAACGCGCACGCCGGCTGGCAAATCTTGCGTTCGGGAAAACTCCGGCGCATAAACTCCGTTGATAAAAACCAACCGGCAGGATTCGGCATCGACGAATGACCGAGACAAGATCTCGTTGGCGTCGAGACTTCGAGCCGCGCCGTTTGCATGGACAAAGCTTTGCGACGAAATCGGCTCCACGCTGGTGAATTTCCACGCTTCGTTCTTATGGCTCGGAAATCCGAGCGCTTCGAAGCTCGCAATCCCAGCCTCACGCAGCTCCTCGAGCCACGATGGACCGCTCGCCGACCGCGTCGACCGCGACTGGTTGAAGGCAGTGAGATACTGTTCCTTGCTCTCTGTCGCTAGCATGGCTTACTGAATTTCTTGTCGAGATTACTGAACAGCCGCCGTTTCGCTCTTGAGCCAATCGTAACCCTTGCTTTCCAGCTGAAGAGCCAACTCTTTGGTGCCAGATTTTACTACCCGGCCATTGTAAAGTACGTGGATGAAATCCGGCACGATATATTCCAACAAGCGTTGATAGTGTGTGATCACGATTATCGCACGATCCTTGCGCCGCAGGGCATTGACGCCTCCGGCGACGACGCGCAAAGCGTCGATATCGAGACCCGAATCGGTTTCATCGAGCAACGCCAAGGTCGGGTCCAACACCGCCATCTGCAGCACTTCGTTGCGTTTCTTTTCACCGCCGGAAAAGCCTTCATTGAGCGGCCGGTTGATCAGCACCTGATCCATTTCCACCAGTTTTGTTTTCTCCTTCATAAGCGCCAAGAACTCCATGGCGTCGAGCTCTTCCAAATAAGTCGTGCTAACCCCTGGGATCTCAACTGGATATTGAAACGCGAGAAAAATCCCTTCGCGTGCTCGAGCTTCCGGGCTCATCGCCAACAGGTCCTTCCCCTGATAGATCACTTCACCGCTGGTGACTTCGTAATTCTCCCGGCCCGCTAAGACGTGGGCTAGTGTGCTCTTTCCCGAGCCGTTGGGTCCCATGATGGCGTGTACTTCGCCGGCGCCGACATGGAGATTAATGCCGCGAAGTATTTCCTGATTGCTGACCTTCGCGTGCAGATTTTTGATATCCAACATCGAAATCCTTCCGAACCATTCCCGATTACACAGCCTTTTGCAGCAGGCGTCCTTTGAGGCCTTGGCGGTCGGCGATTTCTGCGACACTCACGCCGGCTAAGAAATTTGCCAGCACGAGTTGGGCTTCTTCCCACACCGATTTTTGCGAGCACACCGCGCAGTAAGAACAATAATTAACGCCCTGCTCGAGACACTCCATCAAAACCAGCGGCCGCTCGACGGTTTCGTAGACGTCTTTGATTGAGATCGCGCTCGCTCCCTTGGCTAGGGTAAAACCGCCTTTGGAGCCAATGTGCGATTGGACCAAGCCCCCGGCCACCAGATCCTTCATGATCTTAGAAAGATAAAATGACGGAATATCCTGGCTCTTCTCGATATCGGCGCGACTGACAACCTTCCCCGCCGGCTGCCCCGCGAGGTAGGATAACGCGCGGACCGCATAATCGACCCGCCGTCCTACGTTCATGAGCGAACTTCGCCCGCTTTTACCCTTCGTCCGTTTCACAGTCAGCTCGCAATTTGAATATAGACTCCTTAGGTCTTTAATGTCAAGGTAGCATCGCCATGAAGCGCGACAAGTAGCGATAAAAATGCAGGCGCTTTAAGAAGAAGATGGTGCAAAATGGGCTAAAAAAGAAAGCCGCAACTTCGATCGGAGCTGTGAAAGCCTCAGTGAGGGTTCAGCATCCCGCAAGCATTGGAAAAGATAGGCTCGAGAACTGCAACCAAAAATCAGCTAGGCTGTGCGCCAGGAGTCCAATTGCGCCAGCCTCAAAGGGGCTTGTCCGGGCGATTACGCAGCTCGGCAAAATTATCGGCGGTCTTGTCATCTCCCGACTCGACGACAAAATTCTCAACGACCTTGGCAAGAGCCTTTCCGGCGGCGGCCCGTGCGCCTGTGATTGTGCGGAATTTTTTCGCAGGCGGTTTTTGCGCGCCACCGCAGAGAGGACATAATTTAGGCGGCCTACTTTTTTTCATTTGGCTCCTGTACCTCGGCACGGTCGAGAAGATTTCCAAGTGGGAACTGGAAAGCCGGGCACGTTAATCAATAAACGTCGATAAGCACCAACCAGCCGAAGCGGCTTAGCAAGGTGTCGATTCACAAAAACGCTTCGGAACAAAGCGCGGTGATGGATTGGCGATTTTGAAAGATACGTGAAACTAGAAACCGCGACCCCAATCACGGGACTTAGCCCTTACTAGCCTGCTTCACGGTTATCTGTTCCTTAATCTTGTCGAAGGTCTCCTGCGGAATGATCTTCTTTGAAATGAGTTCGTTTCTTCTTTTATAAGGACGACCTTCGATAATCTTTTTCGCTTGAGTCTCGTTAATTCCCCGAATCGCCTTCAGATCTTTAGCCGACGCGGTATTAATGTCCAGCCGATCGGTCTTTGAAGGAGTCTTTTTGGTCTCGGCTGCAGACTTTGGCGTTGTCTCGGCTGACTGAACCCCAAACTGAAGAGAATCCGATAAGAGCACTGGCAAAGAGTGACGCGAACAAGAGCATAAATAGCTTCATTCCTATCCTCCTGTCCATTCCGCTTGAGACTACCAGACAGCGGAGGATTAAGCGAACGAACTTGACTGGTCCTAGAAAAAATTTATTTTCTATCACGCCTTTTCGGATTGGTAGTTGCTGAAGTGGTGATGTAAAGGCGAGGAGACAATTGGCGCACGCCAAATCGCTCGTTAAAGTTCCGCTGCGGACTGGTCCGCTGCTGTCCGCTGTCATCATTTTTCATAATTTTTGCTTTGGATTGAGCCACGCCTGAAAAAGCACGACCACGGATTACGTGGAAGACGGACCCCAATGAAAATCAGCGCCAGACATGCTTCGGATACTTGCGCTGCAGTTCCTGCTTGAGTTTCGGATAGGTTTCACGCCAGAAAACTGACAGGTTCTCGGTAACCTGCACCGGCCGATTACTGGGCGCGAGCACCTGAATGCGGACACGAACACGCCGGGCCGCGATCCAGAGCGCTTCATTGATGCCGTACAGATCCTGAATGCGCGCCGCAATCGTCGGCGCCGCGTCGACGGAGTAGACGACCTTCACCGTGCGGCCACGGGGCAACTGAATCCGCTCAGGTGCATACTTTTCTATCCAGGCCTGCTGCTGCCGGGACAACCATGACTTGACGACGGACAAAACAGGCCGATTTTTGATTTGGTTGAAACTGAACGCGCCGTGGCAAATGAGCTCGAGCATGGCGACCCGGTCCTCTCCTCCGATGGCGGGCAATGTCAACTCCGGCATCCATTCGCGTAACCGATTGACGCGCAGGATCCATTGTTCAACCGATTCGTTCCAGTTCTCGAGGGCGCAGCGGCCGGCCGCGAGTTCGCGCGCCAGAATCTTGGCCGCTTCCTCAGCCGGTGGATTGTCGGAGAGTTTCTCTTCGAGAACGAGGTCGCGGAATCGCTTTTCCTCTCGGGCAACGACGCGCTTCAATGCCGGGTCGTAGACAACGACATTAACTTCTTTGAAGTTGTCTGGGAAAAGTTCGCGCAACCACTCCTCCTTGATCGCCGTCGCCAGATTCAGCAGGACATCCAAGGCTCGGTCGCTGCCGCCGCCGCGTTCCACCTCGCGCACTTCGGAGACCACGAAGAGAGGCGCTTTCACAACGCTCTCGCGGGCCAACACGCCGCGACGGCCATGGACTAGTTCGCACCGTCGTGTGCTGGCGTCCAGACGCTTGGCGAGATGGTCGGGAAACCCAACCAGCACGCACCGCGCCACCGCAGCGTGCCCGGCCGGCTTCTCGCTGATGTCCAAGCCCTCGGCCGCGGCGATCCTCAAGAACTGCTCGAACAACGGACCGACCTGACGCGCTGCTTGGGCGTGAACGCCGAGCCGGCGGCAGCCTTCGATGTCGTATCCATTGCGTTCGGCGCCGCGCCAGGCGCGCATCAGCACAAAAAAATCCGACTCCGTCTCTGCATCGAACAGATCGTCACGCCCGTCTTCCACTTCTTTTGCCTGTCGGCGCACGAGCAAGTCCCGCCCTTGCGTCAGAGCGGCAATCAACGCGACTGGCCGCACACAACCATAGTCGTGGGCGGCCAGCAGCATCCGCGCGTAGCGTGGATGCGCTGGAAATGCGAGCATCCGTCGTCCGAGTCCGGTGAGGGCACCCGTCGTATCGTCAATCGCTCCCAAGTCGGTGAGCAGGATCTTGGCGCGTTCCAGCGCGCGAGCGTCGGGGACCTCCAACCAGCGAAATGTCTGCACGTCGTTCACCCCGCTCGCCTTGAGCGTGAGGATTACTTCCGAGAGATCCAGACGCTTCACTTCGGAAAGCTCCTGCGCCGGACGCGTGCTCTGGTCATGCGTTGTCCATAGACGCAAGCAGTGTCCGGGCGCGGTGCGACCGGCGCGACCTGCCCGTTGGTCCGCTGCGGCGTGGCTGATTTTTTCGACGAGCAACGTGTTGATGCCGCGATAGGGATCATATCGCGGTATACGCGCCAAACCGCTGTCGATCACCAAGCGAACGCCGTCGATGGTGAGCGAGGTCTCCGCGACGTTAGTGGCGATGACGATTTTGCGCCGGTCATATCGGGCCACCGCCGCGTCCTGATCGATGGGCGGCAATTCGCCGTGCAACGGAAAGACGAGGAACTTCGGGCCGAGCCTATCGCGCGCCGCCTGCACGGTGCGCGTGATTTCATACCTTCCGGGCATGAAAATAAGAGCGTCGCCTTGGGGATGCTCGCGTACCAGGCGTTGGAGTTCTTTGACGGCAAGTTCCCACACCGGTGTGTCACCGGCAGGTTTGGATAGATATTCTATGGTGACGCGGTAGGTGCGACCTTGCGACGACAACAGCGCACAAGGGTGGAGATATTTTTGAACCGCGGCGACATCCAACGTGGCCGACATGACGATGATGATGAGATCGGGCCGCGTCGATTCCTGGATTTGCAGAGCGCGCGCCAGCGTGATGTCCCCGTAGAGGTGCCGTTCGTGAAACTCGTCGAACACGATCGCGTTGACACCTTTCAAGTCGGGATCAGCCAGCATCTGGCGCAGCAGCACTCCTTCGGTCACGTAACAAATACGCGTTTTCGGAGACGTGACGTTGTCCAGCCGCATCTGATAGCCCACCTCGCCGCCGAGTTTTGCGTTTCGAGCTTGCGCGACCCACGCCGCGAGCATTCGCGTCGGCAAGCGGCGCGGCTGCAAGATCGTCACTTGGCCATCGCCCAGCAATCCACCGTCGAGCAACATCTGTGGCACTCGGGTCGATTTGCCGGAGCCGGTTGGCGCGGTTAGAACCAATCGCTTCTGCGTCGTCAGGGTTTCGAGCAATGGCTGCTCGACTTCTAAAATAGGTAAATCCGGGTTTCGCATCACTCGAGGTAACTTAACACAAAGGAACCCGCATCGAGGAGGTCCCCTTCCTGTTTAAATTACCCACTGTTTGTCTATGAGGGATGGGACAGCGGTAAGACTGAAACTAAATCGTAGGATCGGAGCCCTGGTTTCTCGACCTGGCTCGAGCTGGCTCCCTAGTGAGCAGCAGGAAGAACCCGATTACTCACCGATGTGCGATTGCGACACCTGACCGTCCGGGACTCTCCTGATGAGCCAGAGGTTCGCTGGGTGATGGCAGCAGTTTATGTCGGTGTCCAGCCATCCGAGAAAGAAAATTGTAATCGCATGCATCGCAAACAAGTGCCGAGATCGGTAGTTGCTCGGCACATTTCGGACACTTCTTTAGTGTGAGGACGTGTTGTCTTTTAAGGATGGCACGGTCTTTCTTGCTCGCTATTCTGGCCGTGAGAAAAGCGACGATTAATGCTATTGCAGAGAAATGAAGGATATTTAAGCCTTCAGCTATCATTAGCGTACTCCCATTCGTCACCACGAGTGTCGGAAAGGATGAGAAATTTTCTAAAATGGCCTCGTACATCGGCTTCACCAATTGATCTGATGTAGAGCAACACGAGTGCCGAAAAACAATCTTTATTAATTACGCAAGAATGGCGCGAATGTCTGAAAGTGCTCCAAGCACACCCAGTATCAGACTGCCCCAATTCTGCCCAGGGATAAAACAACGGGTCTTTTAGCCCGCGCCCTTCATGACTGACCACAGCAGTTTTTGTAGTTTTTAGCGGGTTCAAGGTTCAAACGTTCAAGATGGTCCTTGCCCATTCTTCCGTTTCAACTGAGACGATTGTGGTCTGCGCGAGATTCCAACTCGCGCGCATCACGTCAGGCATGCGAGAAACTCATCGATGGCTCGATTCACTTCCGCGGGCTGCTCCGCGAACGGGAAATGACCGGCATTTTTGAGCTTCAGGTATTGCGAGTGGGGAACGGCCTGATGAATCTCTAACTCGTACTCCGGAGTCGCGGCCGGATCGTCGACGCCGCGGATCAGGAGCAGTGGCAGCTTGAGAGTATGAATTCGCTCGCGCACATCGAAATGATCAATCGCTACGAAATCACCGTGCTGCGATAACGGCCCTACCCTGCGATGGCATTCCACGAGATGGTCGCGCAGTTCCGGCTTCATAAACAAGAATTGGTGGCGCATGGTTTCCAGCCATTCCCGGTACGTTTCAGGATCTGCCGCAGCCTTCAGGCGAAACTCCAGAGTGCCCGGCCGTCGCTCCCTCGGTCGCATGCCCGTGGTCATCAAGACGAGTGCTTTAACCTCATCTGGATAATCGAGGCCATACTGGAGCGCGATACAACCACCCAACGTGAAACCAACCAGCACCAGGTCTTTCTGCTTACCTTGAGACCACAACCACCCTCTTAACCAATCAGTATATCGTTCCACATTGGGGCAGGCCGTTCCGACCAGATGACCAGGCAACGTCGGCGCGAGGCCCCCCGGATAGTATTCGAGTTGATAGACGAACGAATCAGCGCATCCTCCGGCGCCAGGCCCATGAATGAAAACCATTTGAGTCATGTGTCACTCCTGTCAAGAACACCTCAGGTGGCGGGTTCGGACTATTGCCTCTCGCCTTAGGCCGTGTTTACTATGATTTTTTGGAGAGATAGCGCCGTTCGCAAGTCTTCACTCTTCCTCAATTGCCCGCACCATCGTCACCACACTTTTATTGACGGCGAGAAACGGCGCTTCCAACTTCTCGTTTGGGTCCGGCAGCGCTTCCACTTTCGCGTCCGTCAGGGCGAGAAAATGTTTGTCAGGATTGTTTAGGAAATCAGATAGCCGTACGCTGTACCCGCCCACGCCCGCCAGCGGCACGAACAGCGTCCCCCTGATCTTGTAGGTATCGGTCAGAATCTCCACTTCAATTCGATAGCCCTTCGCCTCCGCCATCATTCCCTTCTCGTTCAAAGTTCCAATCGTTAAAGCTGACCAACCTAATCCGGTCGTTCGCGCAGCGTGAGCGTTACGCGCACAACCGGATCAGGTCACTTACATCGGTCAAGCGGTCGAGTTCTCGCACGAGTTCGCGCACCTGCTGCGCGCGCTCACGCCCGATAACGGGCTCGGCATTCGCCATGAATTTCGCCTCGAGCGCAGCCTCGCTCATGGGATTGTCCGCGGTACCGCTTGCGTGCTCGATGAAAGCACGATGCCGCGCTTCATCCGTGATGACGACCGCCTCGGCCTGGTCATTGCCGAGCGACTCATCGATCGTCGCCTTGACCTTGTGCCGCAACGCGATCACTGCCGGATCGCTCACACGTTGATCGGTGTACTGCGGGATGCGCGCCGCGCCGTCGATCACCGCAACGGCGGCGCTGTGATAGACGCTGAACTTGGACTGAAGACCCGTCGCGGGCTCCTCGACCCCGGTGACGGAGAGTACTAGAGGATTGACGCGCAGCTTGATGGATGCGATCCGTGCGGGATCGATCTTTGCCTGAGAGCGTATCGCGATCATCGCATCGATCACCGGGTGCAGCACCACGCCACACGCGTAGGGCTTGTGGCCGTTGCGCGTGATCTCCCAGCGAGTGCCCAGCTCATCGATGAGCGCTTCGGGTGCCGCCACGTCGCTGTAGATGCGGCAGTAGCCGCGCTTGCCTTCGATGATCTCCAGCGAGCCGTCGAAGTCGCGCTCGGCGAGGAGCGCCGCCAGCACCCCGCTCGAAGCCGCCTTGCCGGCATGCAATGACTTGCACATCGTGCCGCGATTCTGTTGCATGCCCGCGGACTGGGTCGCGGCAATCGCCATCGCGTGGGCCAGCCGTTTGGCGTCGAGCCCGAGGAGCTTCCCCGCTGCGACGCCAGCCGCGATGCTGCCGAGCGTACCGGTCAGGTGCCATCCGCCTCTGTGATGTCCCGGCGCAGTCCGGCCGGTGCGCACTCCTGCTTCAAATCCAACGGCATAGGCCAGCAGAAACTCAGCGCCGCTCACGCGACCTCGTTCCGCCATCGAGAACACTGCGGCAAGCGTCGGTGAACTGGCGTGCAGCAGCGTGCCGCCCATGTGGGTATCGTCGTAGTCGAGCACATGCCCGGCCTGGCCGTTGGCGATCGGCGCATCGAGGAATCCCAGTTTCAACCCGCGCCCGAACACCGTGGCCTGCGACTTTCCACTCGTCTCCTGCAACACCGCGAGCAGGGGATCGAGCGTCGTATGCCGGCTCCCCGCCAGCGCACAGCCCAACCAGTCGAGCACGCCGCGCTTGCCTTCGTGCACCGCTTTGCTCGGCAGATCAACAGCTTGCACCGACGCCATCCGCGCACAGAATGCGCGCGTCACTTGGGAAATTTCCTGAACCGCGTCGTTCACTGTGTCACTCCCCCCCACCGCTGGGCGGCGCACGCTTCTTTGATGACCTAGGTCCAAGGGGCAAGAACGCGAGTTCAAGAGTACAAGTGGCTGAAGTCTAAAAACAATTTAGGGTCGCGGCTTGCCCTTATAGAGATTATCGATGTAACCATGTCATCGAGATCCTTGACAATATTCTCCGGTTTGGCGCTCTTCGCTTTGCAATCTTGTTCCGACAATCGAGCCCGCACTAGGCTTGAGTATGAGTTTCGCAGTGGCGTCATCGGCTCGGGCTGAAATAACCAAAACAATTTTTCGCCGCCCGCTCTGCTATTTCAACTCCTCGCACCCTTCATTACTGAGCACAGCAGTTTTTGTACTTTTGACCGCTGCCACATGAGCAGGGCTCATTACGTCCAGGTTTATGTTCGACTCTCCGCGGCTTTATTGGATTCAATAGACGCTCCAGATCGGTGATATCCTCCGGCTTGTCCGGTTCCAGTTCGACCTTGCATTTCCAACCCTTTTCTTTAAACAGAGACGTGATCTCTTTGAATCTTTCTTCTGTTCGTACATGAACAACTGCCGGATTGTTCGCAGTACCAAGCTTCGCCCTCTTATTAAAACCGCTAGTTCTTAGCCGATTCTCGTTATCGACAATGCTTTTCATTTTGCCGATATCAGCAATTCTGTTTCCCATGGTTCACTATTTCAAATATTGTCGAACTTAGCCACCGCGATGACAAGAAACGATTCCCATTATTCAAGCCGTTCAAAGCGTTCAAGTGGTTCAAGCTATTCGGTCCGTGCTCAAAAAGAGTAGGTCTTCCTCGCTCTGGACGGCTTGCTATGCTAGATCTTCGACCATGGCTTTCAACATCGTTTCACCTGAAAAACAGAAATTCCTCCTGGAGCGGATGCGGGCCTTGGGTGTCCAGGAGCAGGACATCCAGGAACACTTTGTTCGGTCTTCAGGAGCCGGTGGTCAGAATGTCAACAAAGTTGCCACTTGTGTTGTGCTGCACCATCGGCCCA
>VBKY01000098.1:0-9168 GCA_005879255.1 Deltaproteobacteria bacterium | reverse complement strand
GCTCGCAGGCTCTTAATCGTTTTTTAGCTCGAAGAATCCTGCTGGATAAAGTCGAAGCGAAACTCCGAGGAGCCAGTAGCGCGGAAGAGCAAGAGATCGCCAGGATCCGCCGCCAGAAAAGAAAGCGCTCGCGACGCGCCAAGCTTAAGCTGCTCGTGGATAAGCGCCATCAGGCGGAAAAGAAATCCCTCCGAGCCGGCGTGCGCCCTGACCACGACGATTGAACTCGTTGGGGAAACGTGAGAGCAAGCGCCACAAACTAAGATTTGGTCATGGATCTTGACGTCCGACGAAATTTCCGCAAAAAACTCTCATATTTCCGGAATTCCGGAAACGCTGCCCGCGCCAATTACAGACACGCCACGAAGAGCGGATAAGACAAAATCTCTTTCGCTCGACGCATGGAAGCCTGCGACGAAATCCGCTTGGATAACCGCATTTCTCTTATCGGCTTGCCAACGACGACATTCCTTTGAACGTGAGTTTCTGCATCCCATTGCCGGTCGCCGCCACGTAGAGGTTGCCTTTCACATCGGTCGCGATCTGGTGGCCGCCTCCAGCATACCTTCGCCCTGGACGCTGCCCACAATCTCGAGCGTCTTACGATCGACAACCGAAATCTCCTTCCCGTTGCCGACGTAGAGGAACTGCTGTTCCGAGTCTGGAGACAACGCCAGATTGCGCGCAAACGGCGTGGCGGTCTTGACCACCTGCTTGACGAACTTACCGTCGTTCGTGAACATCTGGACGCGCCGGTTTTCCCGATCGGCTACGTACACCGTCCCGTCGTTGGCCACGCGGATGGCGTGGACGATGCTGAAATTCTGCGGACCCGCGGCATCAGCGAAGTTAGGTTTGGGAACATTTTCACAATGGTCGTCATCCACCGGCTGGTTGGCGAAGGTGCGCTTGAACGCGCCGGTATCCGCGTCGAAAATAATCACATGATGATTGCCGTAACCGTCGGCCACGAACGCTTCGTTGGTTTGTTGATGGACCCATACATCCGCCGCGCGGTGCACGTTCTTGGTGTCGGCATTGCCCTTGCTCTGGTTGCTGCCGCCGATTTGCAGCACGAACTTGCCGTCCTGGGTGAACTTCAGCAGTTGGTCATCGGCAACCGGCTTGAGCCCGGGAAGCTTAAGCCCGGGGCAATTGTTTCCGCCTAGCCAAACGAAACCCTTGTAGTCGATGTGGATGCCGTGCTCCCGTTCGACCCATTCAAAACCGCTGCCCGCTCCTCCCCAGGTCTTAATAAAATTGCCCGCCGGATCGAACACGATGATCGGCGGCGCAGCCAGCGCGGCCTGATCGGGCTTGAGCGTGCGCGGACGGTGCAGGACCCAGGCATTGCCCTGTGCATCAATGGCGATGCTGGACACATCTCCGAGGTTCCATTTTGCCGGTACCTTCGGCCACGAGGGATCCACCTCGAACATCGGCACGTTGCGGGCTCGCGCGTCGGAAGTTTGCGCTGCCGCCTCTGTTCTGAAGATCGATTTCTCTTCGACGCCAGCGACGAACACCAATGCCATCAGAATGGCTCGACTTAAATTCTTGCGCTTCATGGCTTCTCTCCTCTATTCCCTCGTTATCGGAATGTCCCGTGCAAACCAGAATTTAGCTTCGAGCCTAGGGTAAATTAACGACAACCGTCAAGGGAAAAACTCGAAGCGTTCAAACGTTCACGCCTTCGAGCGGATTCCCGGGACACCTTAGGGATTTTCTCTTCATTGCCGGCGTGTCGCGGCCTATCACCTTTCGCCGATGGTTGGAACTTCATGGCAGCTTGACAGCTAACTGAGTTCTCAGCTAATTTCCGCACGACTCTCGGCTGAGTTTCCTAACCACCGTCACACCTTTGATTTCACATCATGGGACCGGCCCTCCCCCGGCCGGACTTCAGTTCATTGAGGAGGCGGCCAGTTCGAGCAATCCAACGATTTGGGAATCCAATGACTCTCGACCAGACCTCGATACCGGTGTGGTCGAGTTGAGATCGCACGGGACTCGTCACTGCACTCAAGTGCGAGGCGATCTAGGCACGGGATAAAATCCAGAGTGAAAGGCTAGGTCACGATGTTAAAAGCATTGCGGTTCGCCATCCTTCTAATCCTTAGCACATGTCCAGCGACTCTCGTTGCGCAGGAGCGCTACTTGGCCAGCTATAATGGTTTTGGTGTAGGTGCGGCACCTCTATGGGCTACAAAGGACTTCGGTTTCTTTGCAAAATATGGTTTGAATCCCGATCTTGTCATGATCTCTGGCTCGGCTCCGGGAACTCAGGCCTTGCTGGGCGGAAGCACTCACTTTGCTCAGACAGACGGCACCGCGCTGATCGCGGCCATCAGTCAGGGAGCGGATCTCGTGCTCATTGCCGCCGCCGTCAATAAGTTTCCCTTTAGTCTGGTAACGCAAAAAAATATCCGCCAGCCGACGGACCTGATAGGAAAAAAGGTTGGCATCGTGGCGTTCGGCGGCGCCCACGAGCTTTCCATGGCACTGGCTCTCAAAGAGTGGAACATCCCCAGGCAATCCGTAACTTTGCTCGCCGGGGGTCCGTCAACCAATCGGCTTATCGCTCTCTCCAAGGGGGCCCTTGACGCAACTCTCCTCGCCCCCCCTGATACCGGCGAGGCTTCCCGCATGGGGATGCACATCTTCTCCAACCTGAGCGACCTCAAAACGGCAGCCTTCCCGATCAATGTCATTGCCACCCGGCGCTCCTTCCTGGAAAAGAACCGTGAAGTGGTCAAGCGCTTCTTGCAGGCATACAGCGAGGGCCTCTACCAGTTCATCACGAATAAAGAGAAAGCCCTGGCGATTTCCAATCAAAGGCTGAAGCTGAAAAATTCTGCGCTCGTCGAGGAAGCCTATCAGTTTTATGGGCCGATCTTTTCCTTCCCGCCGCGCGTATCCTACGACGGTTTGCGCGTCGTCTTGGAATCGTTGGCGCAGCGAACCTCCGGATCCAAGTTTGAGACGAACGTGGACAAGTATGTCGACGAACGGCTGCTCGACGAGTTGGAACGAGAGGGAGTATTCAAAAATATCAACGGAAAAGGCTAAGAGAGCTTTCGGGCTAGCTTCATCCCTCATCCTTCCTCCTTAGCGGGATGATTATGACTCCGGTCGAGCCAAGGAAACGGAATATTGCTTTTCTTGTCAAAGAACGGGCGGCAAATTTCCCAAGTCAGACACCAGCACTTGTTCTTTCCTTGACGGAGAAATCCTTTGCGATAATCCGAGGCCGTTTCACTCGATCTGTTTGACCGAGAAGGGAACTGATAACATGAAAAGGATCACAAACCTGACAGGATTGGCTCTCGCGGCATTTCTGCTTTTCTGGGTAGGGGCGGCGATGTCGCAGACCGTCAACCTCGCGATTGCCAGCAAGAGCTTTCAGCATTTGATTTATCCCATCGCTTTGGACATGGGCTACATGAAGGAAGAGGGAATCGACCTCAAGATCACTTTCATCGAGCCGACTCCGAGCATCCAGGCATTGATGGCGGGAAGCGTTGACTTTACCGTCGCTGGCACCAGCGCGCTGGTCGTGCTGGCCAGGAGCAGTGCTCCCTTAAAGGTGGCGCTGGCAGTAAACAACCGGGTGCACCAGTGGCTGTTGACCAAGCCCAATATCACGAGCCCGAAAGAGCTGAAGGGAAAGAAAATCGCGACCACGGGTATAGCCGCCGTCGCAACCTTTATGCTCAAACAAATACTCACCAAGTACGGGCTCGATGGCAACAAGGATGTGGTCTACATCGATCCAGGACTGGGAAACCAGCTAACGGCACTGATGTCGGGAGTGACGGACGCTGCCGTCGTCGGCCCGGAGCTGCGTTACATCGGCTTGGATAACGGCATGAAGGAACTTTTTTATTACGGCAACGAAGTAAAAAATTCCTGGGGAACGCTTGCGACTTCCGACCGGCTAATCAAGGAGCAGCCCAAGATGGTCGCCGCGTTCATCAAGGCCGCTCTCAAGGCGCTGCGTCGCATGCGCCAGGATCGCGAGGGAACCATCGCCGCCATGACGAAATTCTCCGGCGTCGATCGATCTCAGGCCGCGCGCGTTTATGACGACCTTATCAACACCTTCACGCTTAATGGGACTGTCGATGAAGAAACTCAAAGAAACGACCTCGTGATCATCCGTCAAGTAGCGAGCGTCACGGACGTCATCCCCAACGCTCGCGCCTATGACTTCAGTTTCGCTATGGATGCCGACCAGCAACTCAATCGTGTGGGCTGGAAGCCGTGAAAACCCGGCAGATTGATGACACGATGGAAGATTGTCGTGATTGTTATGACCCTTTTGCTTGTCTGACCGTTTTGCTGAGGCTGAAATAGCGTCGGCCAGGTTAGCCAGCCCGAAGGTAGCCTACTCAGTCTGACCCGCAGCCGACCTGCGCATGTGATGAAACCGTTCATGACCATCCTAGTTTATTTCTTTGTTCTTGCACTTCCCTTGCCGATCATGGCTGCGTCCGACGGCCGTGAAGAATGGGAGAAAGCGCTGCGCGCGGGAAAACAAGAAGGTAGAGTTGTCCTTTACACCTTTCCCGGTCAAGAGCCTGTATTCCAAGAGTTCCAGAAAACTTTTCCCGACATCAAGCTGGTCGAAGTAAGCGTACGCGGATCGGAACGCGTGACAAGAATCGTATCTGAGAGGCGCGCCGGAAAGTATTTGGCGGATATCCTCATCGGCGGAGTCGGCTCTGCCCAGTCCGGGCTTCTCAAAACTGGCCTGCTCGATCCCATCAAGCCCGCGCTTATTCTCCCCGAAGTCTTAGACGAGTCGAAGTGGTGGCAGGGAAAGCATGTCTACGGCGATGACGAAAATAAATACATCTTCTCTTTTGCCGGCGCGCCGCTTTATTATTTCCACTATAACACCACGCTGGTAAACCCTCAGGAGTTCAAATCCTACTGGGATCTTCTCAATCCCAAGTGGAAGGGAAAGATTGTCGTTGCCGAGCCCATGACCGGTGGAACGCAGGAGCCCTTGGTTTTCATGTATCACAGCAAGGAACTGGGCCCTGAGTTTTTGCGACGCTTTCTAACCGAAATGGATCTCGGCGTGAGCCGGGATATCCGGCAACTTCTGGACTGGGTAGCACAAAGCAAGTACGCCATGTCGGCCTTGCAAAACGCCGATCGAATACGGCTTTGGGATGCGAAAAAGCAAGGCCTGCCAATAAACGCTTTCGAAACCGACAAATTCAAGGAGGGAGGTCTGGTAGGGTCGGGCGGCGGCAACATCGCTCTGATCGATCGAGCGCCTCACCCCAATGCCGCGAAGGTCTTTATCAATTGGTTCCTCTCGCGGGAAGGCCAAATCGCTTACCAAAAACTTGTTCAGGGCGGAAGAAACTCGCTTAGGATCGACATTCCGAAAGATGATCTCCCGTCCCATGCTCGCATCAAACCGGGCGCCAAGTATACGCTCATCGATGACATCGGCTATAGCGATCTCGAATCTGTCCAGCGATTTGTAACCGAGATCAGGAAGAAAAAGTGATTCGATGAAGATCCCGGTCGCGTGTCTGATCGTTAAGTTCCTTAAAGAGGCCGGCGTCCCATATCTCTTTGGCCTCTCCGGCCATTCGATTTTTCCAATCACCGACGCTCTCTATTCCGAGCCCAATCTCCGCTTCATACCGGTCATGCACGAGCTTTCCGCCGCTTACATGACTGCGGCCTACGCCAAGGGCACGAGGACGCTGGGTGTCTGCACGGCCTCTGCCGGCGCCGGGGTGACCAACCTTCTGACGGGCATCGCCTACGCGCACAAGGAATCGATTCCTGTGATTGTTCTTGCAGCGGATGTGTCACGCCGTCATGCGGGAAAAGGCGCGTCCTCTTGGCACGAGATACCGCAGCGGGAGATGTTCGAGCCGATAACCAAAACGAGCTTCACCCTTGAAAACGCAGAGCAGGCCGTCGACATTTTGCGCCACGCACTAAACGAAGCGACAACGGGAAGAAAAGGGCCGGTTTATATCGGCATCCCGCGTGATATTCAGGAGCAGGAAGTCGAGGCTCCCGGCTCAGGTTGGCTGGACACGGTTAGGTCGATCGTTGAACCTGATGAAGGCGCTTTGGACCAAGCAGCCGAAGAGCTGCAAACGGCATCCGCGCCGATCATTATTGCCGGCGGAGGTGTCTACTGGTCGAGGGCGGAAGAGGAGCTGCGCGAGCTGGCCGAGCTTCTTTCAATACCGTTTGGCACTTCACCTTCGCACAAGGGTTTGATCTCCGAGGATCATCCACTGTCTCTCGGCGTACTGGGCTTCGGCGCCTTTCCCTTCGCCAACCCGTTCTGTCTCGAGTCCGATCTGATCCTTGCCGTCGGTTTAACCTTCAGCGAGGGACTTACGCTCGGCTATGGGGACAAGGTAATTCCGGCAGGAGCCAGGATCATTCAAGTCAACTCAGATCCGCGCGAGCTTGGCAAGATCTACCCGGCCCATCTGCCGATCCTTGGTGACGCGAAAGCAGCTCTGAGAGGGCTCATCGCGCGGTTAAGAAAAGCTCGTGTCCAGAAAAAAAATCGCTCTCGTCTCGATAAGCTCCGGGAAGAGAAAAATAGCTGGCATGAGAAAATTTTTGCTTACGCTGACGAAGGCCAAGGCCCGATCAATCAGTGGCATGTCTACCGAGCACTAAAGAAAGCCCTGAGCGAGGATGAGATCGTCGTCGGCGCGGGCGGGACAGCCGAGCTCATGAGGCGCTTTGTCGCTCCGTCTTACGCGTATCATTCGGGGGAAATGCGCGCGATCGGTTTCGGCCTCTCGACCTCCATCGGTTTGAGCCTCGCCTTCCCCTCGCGGCCTGTGGTGTGCGTGACCGGCGACGGCTCTTTTATGCTTGAAAACCAGGAACTCGCGACCGCGGCCGCCTTGAAGCTGCCCATTTCGATCATCGTCATTCGCAACGACGCCTACGGAAACATGAAGCGCGACCAGATCAAACACCACGGTGGCAGGGTTATTGGAACGGACCTTTACTTACCCGATCTTTGCGCGCTGGCCGCATCCTATAACATCGAAGCAGAAAGAGTGGCCGAGCCATCAGCTCTCACGCCCGCGGTGAAACGCGCGTTGGCTGCGCGCAAGCCGGTACTCTTGGACGTGATTTGCCCAATCGAAGGAATTTGATTCAGGTACCTATGCACGACCTCCTCTCAAGACAGACTCCCGACCTCTTTTCGTTTACCAGTTTGCGTTTCTCGAATGCGTTGACAATAGGTCTTTACGCCGCTAGCTTTCGAAAACCAGAACGCTCACGAGCGTCAGCAACAGAGAGGAAACAGTATGCCAAAATCAACGATGGCTCTACTGATCGTGCTCGCCTCGAGGCTCTTGGTATGCTCCGCAGAGGCACAGGAGCGCGATGACACCCGGCTGAGACCGGCCGAGCGCAATCGCACCGGTACACTAAGACAGCTCATTCCCGGTTACTATGTGTTCTCTTCCACCAGCTTTAATAGTGGGGTTATCGTTACAACCGAAGGAGTTGTGGTCCTGGACGCATTGAGTTCAGAAGCCATCGCACGACAAGAGCGCGAAGCGATTGCCAGCGTGATCAAACAGCCAGTGCGCTTTCTGGTTTCCTCCACTTTCCACAATAACTACACGTGGGGCAACGTTGCCTACCCGGACGTCATCAAGATTGGTCACGAAAACTACCGCGCCGATCTTCTCCAGCAAATGCAGCGTGACCGTGCCCCGCCGGAGGATCAAAAGGCCAGGCTTCCGCAAGTGACCTTTCGGGATCGCCTGACGATTCACCTCGGCGGCAAGGAGATTCAGATTCTCTATTTAGGCCGGGGTCACACGCGCGGCGACAGCATTATTTTCGTTCCCCAAGATCGGATCGTGTATGTGAGCGAGCTCTTTTTCTCCGACCAGTTTCTCTATATAAACGACGGCTACGGCGTCAGCTGGCTGAAAACGCTGGATGCAATCGAAGCCCTTCCAGCCGACATTGTCGTACCCGGACATGGGCCTATTCCCGAAGACCCTAAGGAAACCCGGCAAGGTCTTCGCCGATTTCGTCAGCTTTTGGTTGATCTGCGCGATGCCGTTCAGAAGGAGATTGCGCGCGGCGCTACGGAAGATCAGGCTGCCGCCGTGATTAAACTCCCGCAATATGAAAAGATGCAGGGATACACATCGCAAAGGGAAGTTGCCGTGCGGCGAATGTATCAGGAAATGACCGGCAGGCTCCCTTGAGATAACGAGAATTGCGGGGCCAGGCCTTGTAGTCACACATTGTCATAGCTAAACACGGTTTTCTTTTCTCCGTTTCTGCGGACAGAATTGCGATAGAGCAACGCTCACAAGGATTTTTCGCGCGCCGGAAAAGGCGTGACCTTGGACGTCAAGCATTGGTGTAGCGCGAGACGGAAGAGACCGCACGATGGAAGACTGTAGTGATTGTTATGTCTGACTCGAAGGCTTGTCCCGTTCTTGTCGAGCCAATCGACAGCATCCCGCATCCGCGCGAGAAATGACGAGATTACGGGAAGCCCCGCTTCTGCGGAGAAACCCGCCCCGAGGATATAAACGTTGTTATCGTTGTATGGGCGCATGATCTAATCTCGCGACCTCTTGATAGGCTGAGTCTCTGCCGATGCCCAGTAGGCTGCCCAACACTAAGCTCAGCCGGCGCTCTTGCGATCGATCTGAAGCGACTGGTTAGACACTGACGATATACTACTCAGACGCATCCCAATCTCCGGTTTCTCCGGCGCTCCGATGCAATGTCGCAACCACGTCGAGGAATAGTCGGTCCTGCTCAACATACTCCCGGGGCGCGCGGGTTCGATACAGCGATCGCCTTTGGATGTCGTAGACGTGATAGCCTTCAAAGACCTCTAAATGTGGAAAGTCGATTATCTGCGATGAGAAACCGAGGGAGACCGAGAATCTGATGACACCGAACAGAGTTACGACGGCAGATACGGTGTTCCCATCGATACGATAGGTTAAATGGTGTACCGGGCCGTAATTAAGCTGAGCAGGGTCTTCGCTTTGTAATGGTGAGTTCAGGAGCACGAATTTGTTAGGACCAGTTCTCAACGGCCAGGTCTTCAGTTCGCTAAAGGAATTCCCGTGCGCAAGTTTCGGTTCAATAGCTGCTACATGAACCGAAACT
>VBKY01000097.1 GCA_005879255.1 Deltaproteobacteria bacterium | reverse complement strand
GTTTAACTTCATCTCAACCAACACAGGCGCGGTGATCTGTTTTTTTCTATTGCCCGGTTTTCCGAAGGATGTTCTCTGTTATATTTTAGGGTTAACTGGAATGAAGCTCAGCACCTTTTTGATAGTATCAACATTGGGCCGCATGCCTGGGACGTACCTGCTGACAGTCCAGGGAGCGAGTCTTCGAAGTCAGGATTACGCCACGACCGTTCTGGTTGCTGTCATTTCCGTTGTTCTCGTTCTTTTGGGCTATCTGTATAAAGACCGCTTCGTTCATCGGATGAAAAGCAAGGCAGGGTGAACATTCAAACGAAAGGAGAATTCCGGTGCCGGAAGAGGTGGAGTTTGAAACCGAAGACGTCCACGAGACGGTTCACGAAGCAATCGAGCGAGAGGGAAGCTGGTTACTAAAAGCGATCGCATTGTCGACGGCGCTGTTCGCTGCGCTGGCGGCCCTTGCTGCGCTGCACGCCAGCGCCACAGTGAACGAGGCTTTGATGTTAAAGACGGAGTCCGCGCGGCTTCAAGCAGAGGCCTCGGACCAGTGGGCTTACTATCAGGCGAAAGGGATCAAATCCGCTGTGGAAGAAGCTTCACGGGCGGCATGGCTGGCGATCGGGAAGGAGCCGCCGGCTGATTTTGAGACGGCTATAAAGCGACACAGTGACGAACAAAAGGAAATTCAAAAGACGGCCAGAGAGAAAGAACACGAACGGGACGCCAAGTCGGCCGAGGCGGATCATTTATTTCATCGGCATCACCGTTTTGCTGATAGCGTGGCAATCTTGCAGGTTGCGATCGCCGTGGGCGCGATAGCCGCGCTGACCCGGATCAAATGGGTTTGGATGAGTTCATTAATTCTTGGGCTCGCGGGTACGGGCGTGCTCATGATCGCTTGGTTTTCGTGACAACGGAGTCGTCTTCAACGCGACCGGATGACAATGACTATCTGATTTATGTTGGCGAAAAATGAATTCGGGTCACTGCCTACCAATGTGATCGTCCCATTTTTCCCCCGGTAGCTTCTAAAGACTCGGATCTCTTTCAATTCGCCGCCGGGCCTTTCCCAATCGACCGCGCCATAGAGGTTCCGCAACGGACGTTGGCATGTGGTAAGCCGCTCTCAGAGCGGGTGCTTTGCTCGTTCAATATACCTCGACGGAAGACAGAAGCCTTGGGTCGGACCAGCGCAAGACATTAATTTGCGAATATAAGTGTGCAGAATAGGCGCGGTTTAAGGGCTTATCAGTAGCTTTTTTAGCTTGAAACGCTTGCTCTAAGAAAGAAATGTCAAAGGGGTCAAGCCTTTTGTTGACAGATAAGTTCCCGAGTAAACATCTTTGCAGTATTCGGTCCCGAGACGCGGGCGTTTCTATGTGACCAAATCTAGACGGAGATTGATTGCGAGTTGATTTTTCCATTCACGAGGAAGCGTTCAACCAGTGGCTCGAATGTTTCTATCGCTTCGCGCGTGACGTGAAAGTCTTTGTCTGCTTCCAAAGGCTCGAACGAGCATCGATCTTCGGTTAGTGAGTGTGGGTCGCCACTCTGAAGTAGGGTTCGACGATCGTAACTAAACGAATCAAAGGGGTCACCCATTAGAAGGCAGGTTGCAAGAGGGGGAAAAAGGTGTCAGGAACCTTTTCGCGCTGCATCAAATCCCGCAGGGAGCGAGCACTGTGGAGGTAAAGCAGCTTTCTGCGCGCTATTCGCTCAAAGGCCCGAAAGCGAGGCACGTCCGTATCGGCGAACAGCGCTTCCGTCTCCCCGGATCGGAAGGAGCGGATCATCAAACCCTCGACTATTACGCGACACGTAATAGTTCAAGGGGCAGCCGCTATCAGCACAGAATACTGTATTTGCTTGGTAAGACCCAAGTTTTCCCTCGACCATCGGTACTCGACACTTAACGTCCCTGACCTCGACAGTTAACAAAAGGAAAAGGAGAAGGTCAAATGACACTCAAAGAATACAAACCTGAAACCGAAAGATAAAGTGAAATACAAGGAGATAAGACAATGAGTACGGAAACGCGTTATGAACGTCTCGGGGGCGGCATCGAGTAGTAATCAACGTTAAACCGCTGATTTTAAAGGATGCGTTGCTCTGGTCTCGTGAGTGACTCCAAATATCGACAGCAGCGCCGGGAGTATTACTAATACCAGCGGGAGCTGAGCTACGAGTCCGGACACAATGGCGATAGCCAACGGCTGCTGCATGGCCGCACCTTGGCCTATGCCCAAAGCTAAGGGAAGCAGAGCAAAGACAGCAGCCAGTGTCGTCATCGCAATAGGGCGCATTCGGTTATTGCCCGCCATAATCAGCCGAGTGTGCTGATCCGATTCCTCGCTGAGGTCCATATATTCCGAATAATAGAATATAGCCACTTCTGTGACGATACCGACAATCATGGTCATCCCCATCATCGAAGAGATGTTGACCTCAGTGCCGGTAAGCCAGAGCCCCACAAAAACTGCCGACAGGGAAAACAGCGTGGTGACGAGCATGGCGATGGCCACTCGAAAGCTCTCATACAAAAAGAGGAGAAGAAGAAAAACCAGGCCTACCGCCCCTAAGAACACCGCAATGAGACCGCCAAAGGCCCTCTGCTGCTCGGCGTATAGTCCTCCCAAACTATAATAGACACCCTTGGGGACGAGTCCTGGACGATCCAGCAACTGCTTTGCTTGGGAAATCACTGAGCCAATGTCTCGACCGCTGATCCGACCCGTGACGGCGACCATTTGTTTCAGGTCGTCGCGCGTGATCTCCGGCTGCCCCGTCAACACCGTCAGTGCAGCAACTCGCTTGAGAGGAAAAAGGTGCCCATCCAGTGCCCGCAGCCGGAGTTCTTCAATGTCTTTTTGCGTGGCTCGAAAATCATGAGGAATCCAGGCTCTCACCCCGATCATCTTCGGCCCGCTTTGTATCTGTGTGGCGACCACGCCAGTCAGATAGCTAGAAATCATTTGCGTGATGGCATCGGGATCGACGCCTTCGAGGCTTGCCTTGACCCGATCCACCTGAATGTTCAGAGCGTCGCCGGCCAATACGATGCCGCTTTTGACGTCTACTACTCCTGGGATTTTTTCGATTGCAGCGGCGACGGTCGGTCCAAGTTTCATTAGAAGGTGGCTGTCATCGGAGTAAAGTTTGATTTCGATTGGCTGGGGCACGGCGGTGAGATCGCCGATCAAATCCTCCATCAATTGAGCCAGCTCGATTTCCAGACCGGGAATTTCGCGGTCTACTTTTTCGCGCACCCCGTCCATCACTGTTTCAATATTGCGGCGAGGAAAAGGCTTGAGCCGCACGAAGAAATCGCCGGTATTGGCTTCGGTTAAGCCGCCGCCGAGTTGCAGCCCGGTGCGGCGGGAATAGGTCTGCACCTCAGGCGTCGTTCGCAAAACAGCTTCAACTCGGCGTAGCAGGCGGTCCGTTTCCGTGAGCGAAGTCCCCGGCTCAGACCGGTAATCGAGAACGAACCCTCCCTCGTCCATGGACGGCATAAACCCCGAGCCGACATGCTGATAACTTATCCAGCCCGCCGCGAGTAGCATAACGACGACGACTAGGACCAACCACGGCCGCATGAGCACCCGGAGCATTAGGATCTCATACGCTCGCCGGATGCGGCCGGTGGGACCGTCGGCTTTATTTTCACGAGCATCTTTTTCGTTGAGAAAATGATCCGCCAGAAGAGGCACGGCGAGCCAAGCAACCAAGAAAGATATAACGAGACTGGCGGTCATGGTCAAAGACAGCGCCTTAAAAAAAGCGCCGGTCACACCCGAGAGAAAAGCCAAAGGGACAAAAATGATGATTGTAGACACGGATGAGCCGGCGAGGGCTTTGGTGAACTCTGATGCGGCGCGCAGAATTTGTCCGTGCTGCTCCCCGAGAGTCTCGCGCAGTCGACGCATGATGTGTTCCACCATGACAATGGCGTCGTCGATGACGAGTCCCACGGCGGCGGCCATTCCGCCCAGAGTCATGATGTTGAAGCTCATCTGGAATACATAGAGCAGCAGGATCGTGGCGGCCAACACGCCCGGCACTGCGACAGCGGCGATCAATGTGATTTTCACATTGCGCAGGAAAAGCAGCAGGATGAGCACCGCAAAAACGACGCCTACGAGAATCGAATCTCGCACGCTCTTCTCTGATGACACGATCAACTCGCTCTGATCGTACCAGTTCGCGATCTTTATGTCCGTAGGCAACTGCGGTCGAAACGCGGCCAGTTTGCTCTTGATTTCCCGGGCGATCTCGACCGTATTACCGCCCGGCTGTTGGTGGACCTGGAAAATCACAGCGTCGTGGCCGTCGGCGGTCACGCGGATCCACTGGGCCGAGGTCCCTTCGCTGGCTATGGCGATATTGTCGAGGCGAACCAAACCGCCGGGGCCTGAACGAATTACCGTGCCACGGATTTGCTCGATGCTGTGAAGCCGGGTATCGGACATGGCGAGATACAGTTTGTAGTGATCTTCCATGCGACCCACTGCTTCAACGACATTGGCGGCCGAGAGCGCCTTCGCCACATCGCTCAGTGACAAACCATAGGAATCCAGCCGCGTCGGATCGATATTCACTTCGTATTCCCGCTGCGCTCCGCCTAAGACCTCGATCTTGGCGACGCCAGCGATCGTCGAGAGTAAGGGTCTCAGCTGGTACATGGCGATGTCGCGCAGCTCGACCAGGGAGTGAGTGTCCGAAGTCAAACTGTAGGCGAGCACAGGGAAGACGGTCGGGTCCATCCGGCGTGCATTAAAAGTCGTGCCTTGAGGCAAACGGGGCATGACTTGGTTCATGGCCGACTCGATCTGCAACATTGCCGCCACCATATCTTCGCCCCAATCGAAATTGATCGATATTTCGGCGCTTCCCCGGCTCGTGGTCGAGCGCACATTGCGCACGCCCGGAACCGCGCGCACGGCTTGCTCGATGGGAAAGGTCACCTCGATCATCATCCGCTCCACGGGACGATCGCCGGCATCGATATTGACCATGACCCTAGGAAATGTAACGTAGGGGAAGAGCGCGACCGGCAGCTTTGAAGTGGCGGCCAAGCCGCCCGCAATCAGCGCTGAAATCAAGAACAGCAGGGAAACCCGGTGTGTTTGTATCCACCCGGTAAAATTCATCGCGCCTGACTCACCGTGACGTCCATGCCGTCCTTCAGCTCGTAATTCCCCAAAGTCACCACCGGCTCGCCTGGTTGAAGATCTTTGGCGATGACTTGGACATATTTTTCATTCTCCAGGCCGACACGCACCGCGTGTTCCTGGGCGTGCCCGTCTTTGATGGTAAAGAGAACATAATGATCTTCTGCGGGTAGGACGGCGGATCGGGGCACGATTAATCCGTCGATGGAGGCGATCGAGACCTTTCCCAATATGTATTCGCCTAAAAGGAACCTGGAGGCAGAAGGTAAGTCGGCGAATATCTGCACGAGACGAGTCGTCGTATCGGCGGCGCGCGACACTTTACGGATTCGGCCGAGGACGGTCTTAGTTCCCGGTGCATTCACCCGTGCAAGCGCGACTTCCTGCCCAGGTTTTATTCTGTCACTGTCCTCCGGTTCAATTCCGAGTCGGGCCTCCAAGTGATTTTGGCCAACTCTCTCGATCATGGTATTGCCGGCAGGAACGATGGCCCCTTCTTGAACCGCCAATTTAGAGATCAAGCTCGCCACATCGGCATGGATAGTGCGTGGATTCTCGCTGCCTCGCCGACGCATGCTCTCCAATTTCGCTTGAGCCTGCTCCAGCGCTTGCTTTGTCTGTAGTAGTTGATCGTTGGTAGCCAGTTTAAGCTCGAAGCGTTGCTGCGTGTATTCGAGCGCTTTTTTCGCCGCTTCAACTTCGTTGCGGGTCTGTTCGACTTGGAGATGGGTCTCCGGACTCGGTTCGATTTCCAACAGAGGATCTCCGCCCGATACTTGTTGGCCCTCGGTGACGAACAGGCGACGGACTCGACTTTCGAACGGCACCGTGATCGCCTGCACGGCGCCAGCTGCCGGTACGATTGTGCCGTAAACAGTAATCTCTTCGGCCACCGCCCCTTTCTCGACGGGTGCCACGGTTACGGGAGCGACAGCTTCTTGGGATGATTCCGCCTTATCAGTGGCGGCGCCGTCATGGGAGATCGGCTGACCGGCGTGAGAAAACCACCAGTAGCTGCCGGCCGGTATCGCGATAGCCATGACAATAAGGGCGCCCCAGAGCTCTTTTTTCATGGAGTTGTCTCCTTCTTATCGGCTGTTTCTAAAAATCGGCCCGCGGCGATTTCGAGGCCGACCTCCATATCGGCGAGCTGGCGCTTTAGATCGAGAAGTTCCATCCGTTTCGTGATCCTCGCATTGTAATAAGTCAGAACGTCGGCATTACCCTGGAGCAATGCCGTACGGTAGGACTCGACCACGTTTTGCAGTGTCGGGATCGACTTTTCCACCGCTTCGATCTGGCGCTGCAAAGAATTCATATCCGTAAGAATGCGCCCTATCTCGCCCCGTGCCTCAAACAACCGCGCAATATATTCGTCGAAGAGCTTAGCTCGGGTGGCGGTTTCAACCGCAATCGCGCCCTGGTTTCGATCAAAGAGAGGCAGGTCTATGGTTATGCCGAAGCCGGTCGTGATGACATTGCTCGTGTCCCCGGCGTGCGAAAAGCCGATATTGATTTTTGGAAACTGAGCGAGTATCGCCCCTCTGAGCCGCTCTTCCTGCGCCTGATAACCGATCTTGAGCGCTAGGAGGTCCAATCGTCGCTGTTCGAGGCCTTGAATCAGCTGTGAAGCAGCGAGCAATCTCTTTGGCGAAGGAGGCTCGATGTTCTGTTCCAGCGGCAGATTTTGTTCGTCCGAAAATCCCAGCGACTGGTTGAGCGCGAGCCGCTCTTCCTCTCTCTGTTGCTCGGTGGTGAGCACTGAGATGTGCATCTTCTGCAGAGCCGCGTCAGCAGCAGCCAAGTCGATCCTGGTCATATAGCCGAGATCCGCCGCTCTTTTGACGCGGTTGAGGTTTTCTTTCAGCCCTTCTTCTTCCTGTCTGCTAACCGCCAGCTGCTGATTAAAGAAGCCCAGATGGTAAACGTGAAGTTTTGCTGCCTCAGCGACCTGCCACTCCTGCCACGCTACGTCGAGATCTACTGCGGCCGCATCGGCTTTCGCCGCCGCTATCTTGGCGCCCTGGGAGATCACCGAAGTAATCTCCCAGCTCGGGCTGAAGTTGAAGGCAGTGAATGTTCCTTTGGTCATCCCCGCTGTTGGAATGTCGAGACTGTAGGAGAGTTGTGGGTTAGGGAGGATGCCGGCCTGGAGGAGCTGAGCGGCGGCGACGCGTCTTTGGTCTCGGAGCGCACGGAGCTTGGGGTTGGCGAGCACGGCGAGTATAGCCGCCTCGTCCGGGGACAGGCCGTTACCAATATCAAAATCGATCGGCTTGAGGACAGGGTGGGTGATTTCTTTCGCTTGCACGCGAACAGCGTCCACATTTGGCGGCTCCAGCTTTGCTGCGATAGCCGAATCATCTAAGGGTAATGGCTTGTATATCGCGCATGCCTGCATCAAAGACAGAAGGATACCGAAGCAAGACCACAAGCGAGTTTTTGTTGTTGTATTAACCACGGATGACATCGTGGATTGCTCGCGTCATAGACAGATCAACAGATCAATGGGACAACACCGAAAGGGCCATTTCAAAGCGAACAAAGTAAGTCTACCGAAGAGTGCAACCAAAGCAACTCTGAAACCTTAGATAAAGCCTTCAGCAAGATTACAGTTTTGATAGTAGGAAGGCCCATTTGACACGCCAGAAAACAAGAAATATTTGAGAGGAGCAGAATCAGGGTTACCGATCAGCAGGCAGGTCAAGAAGCACAGACATTTCCTGTGAAAAGAATTTTCTTCTTTCCCCTTTTTTTCTTCTCACACAGCGCGTGATCTTTCGGTAACGCGCTCCTGTTTTCTTTTCATGCGGTGTCGGACGCTGGTCCGCACCAGTCTCAGCCTTGGGCTGATCAGCCTCTGGCTGAACCGTCATCAGGATCAAGGCATTGGAAGATTTCTAAAGGAGAATTCTTCCCGCCCGACCAGCCAGTACCAGTTGTAGGTGGACTCCACGACAATGCCTTGAAGCTCGGTTTGATAGACAGAGAGTTCCATTAGGATCAATGCCAGATCGTTGGGCAAGCGCTTCTGATAACAACTCGATCTTGTTCATCGATCACCACCGTCACGTTGTTCGTCGAGTGCAGATCGATCGCTCCGTACAGTTTCATCTTCGTCTCCTCCGTTGAGTTGTGGGGTTGGCTCATCATCAACCCTAGTGCCTCTCGGAGAAGCCTGCTAGATGATTAGCAGGCCTTTTGTTGATAGTTGCTATCGCCGGTTCAAAGTTCAAAAGTTCAAGGTTCAAGAGTTCAACGTAGTACTCGGAAGTCAATTGTTCCAGCCGTTCCCAATAGTTCCAATCGTTCGGGAATGCTAGACCGGCGGCGTGATCTGCGCGGGGTTTTCGAGGCGAAGAAACGCTTCGGTATGCCCTGCGCGAGCGGAGTGAGGTGTTGAAGCTGACGGTCGGAGCCAACGATGAACTAACACGTGGTGAACGGGCGGTGACAATGCTATAGTACTTTCGCGCAGAAGGTCTGATATGACGTACAAGGGAATCGCGAGGGGAAAAGTGATAGAGTTGGAGGGTGATTTGGCGCTTCCCGAGGGTACGGAAGTCGAAATCGTAGTAAAGGATCGGGCGAAAAGCTCTGTGACCATTAACCGCCATGCAAAGGGATCGCCTGAGGCGATCTTGAAATTTTTTGACACTCCTCCGTTGTGCACTCCAGCTGATGTAGACGCCTTGCTGCAAGCCATCAAGGAAGGAAGACAGCCGACCAATTACCAAGGCGTCTTTGACCAAGATCAAGATTCGTGATCTACCTGCTCGATACGACCGCATTTAGCGCGCTGATGCGCCGCGCGCCAAGTGTCCGGGCTCGGATCGCAAATCTCAGTTCAAATGACCGCATGTTGATTTGTTCGATAACACGCGGCGAGATTCTGTATGGGCTCATCCGATTAGCCCAAGGAAAGCGGCGCCAGGATCTCGAAGCGGAAGCGACCAAACTTTTCAACGAACTAGAATGTGTCGCAGTGCCGGAGACCGCAGCGGACCATTACGCGAACGTCAAATCGGCTGCAGAAAAGCAGGGCACACCTCTGGATGAGAATGACCTATGGATTGCCGCAACGGCGCTCTCTCTGAGCGCTGTTTTAGTAACCACTGACACCGACTTCCAACGGGTCAGCACGCTAAAACTCGAAGACTGCATTGGATTTGGGGGTCAGGCATGAGTTATTGACTTATTGACGCTGTTTGGGGATAAAAGCAGCCAATGGCGCGCAAGCCCCGAGTCGAATTTGACGGCGCTTTATATCACGTGATCGTCCGCGGTAATCATCGACGCGATATTTTCCGCGACACAACCGACCGAGTCACCTACCTCGAACGCATCGAGCATTATCGCGAGCGTTATCACTGCATGGTGTACGCCTACGTGCTGATGTCGAATCACGTTCATTTACTGATTGAAACCGGCGACGTGGGGCTTTCAAAGATCATGCAAGGGATTCAATTCAGTTACACGCAGCGCTACAACCGCCGTCATCGTATGGTCGGGCATCTATTTCAGGGACGCTACAAAGCCATCCTGTGCGATCGCGATGCGTATTTGTTGGAGCTGGTTCGTTATATTCATTTGAACCCGGCGCGGATGAAACATCCACAAGATCCTTGGCAATATCGCTGGAGCAGTCATCGGTCATACGTCGGAGCAGACAGTCCGGTAAAAATTCAGACAAGCGCTGTGCTGAAGCAGTTCGCGTCTAATATGAGCGCGGCTCGAAGAGGATATCTCAGCTTTATGAAAGAGGGACTGGGCCGGGGACACGTGGATCGTTTCTACGAGACGGTAGAGCAACGCTTTTTGGGAGACGAGCGGTTTGTCGACCAAGTGGAGAGGAAGAAAAAGCAAAAGGAGCCGGCAAAGATCAAGGTTAAATTGCCGCACTTAGTGGTGGGGGTGGCGGCAGTGTATGGGATTGAAACGGGGCGACTGCTCGGCACGGAGCGCAAGCGAAGCTGGATGGGGCCGCGGTCGCTATTGGTGTATGCGGCGAGAGAGTGGTGCGGAATCAAAGCGAAAGCGTTGGCAGAACACCTCAATCGCGATGCGTCGATGATCAGCCGATTGCATGCGTCATACGCGGAGAAACGGGATAAGAATTCGGAGTCGAAGCTGCAGCGCTGGCTGAGCATTAATGCAAAAACTCATGTTTGACCCCCTGCGCTTGTGACCTACAATCGGCATAAGACATCTAACGCCATGCCGCTGAACCGTGATCAAGAATCACGAATTGCCGCCGAGTGGATTAGTTTTCTTAACACACATAAGCCCGCCAGAGATGCGAGCAGCACTGCCGTCAGGTTGACAGCGGCCTTTGCCGCCAGCGCGGAGGTTTCGCGGTCCAACTGGAAAGCATAGCCCAGAGCAGAAAAGGTAGAGTCGATCATCACGCTTGCAAGGAAAAAACCGGCGGCGAACGCGCTTCCGCAGACGACTAAGCAACACAGAGGATACGCCTTCTTCGGCAAACGGGATGCGCGTTTTGTTCGCCAGACATATAGAAATAAATAGCGAATGCCGATCAAGACAAAGAGTCCGATCATTAAAGAGATATTTTGTTGATCCATAGCGAAATCTCCTTCCGTGCCGTTTTGGCCAAAAAAAAACCGACAACTCGCGTTGCCGGTTTCACCACTTGCTCGCCGATACCCATGGTGACCACGTCGGGTATTCAGGTCATCGCATCAACGTTAAGCGACGGTAGAAGCATAGTCGGTGCCAGGACGCTTGGTGGGCGAACGTATGAGTCTCGCCCGGCAAACATTACCGGAAACCTGCCCAGACTTCCCATTCGATATCCAACAAACGTAAACTGCTGAGTGTCACATTAAGCCAAGCGTTCGGAACAGGCACCGTGCGGATCAAAAAGCTGACAACTTTACTACAGGGAGAACATAATACCAGGATGTTACTGTTGCGTGAGGGCTCAGCACCCTCACGGGGTAAACTCGCCCCGACGTCTGGGCGAGGAGGCGGAGTCGGGCAAAACCGGCTCTGCTGGGGACGTCCAACCACATTCATCTTTTAGTCAAAGTTTAGGGGTCCAAAAGACGTCAGGTCTTTTGTTGACAGTTTGCTGCCCAATGAAAACGAGGACCCCCGTGTGCACGACAACTCGTTGCACGTGTCATCAGGAGGTTTATTTGACATAGGCAACTAGGACAACTATTATACTTGCTACAATCAGGGAGGAGGTGACTGAACATGACAGAGAAAATTTCGACTTTGGAAGTCCGCCAGCGACTCGGCGACATTCTGAATCGGGTGGCGCTTCGGAACGATCAATTTATTATCGAGCGCAAGGGTAAACCCCTTGCTGCCGTCGTACCTGTAGAACGGCTCGAACAGATGCGCCGGGCGGCAGGAATGCACCTGCTGCAAGTTCTCGAACGCCAGCAAGGAAAAACGTCCGAGGCGGAAGCCGAACGGGTCGCGGACGAAGCGAAGCACCGCACGCGCAAAGCTCGGCGCAGGTAAACTGTGCTCCGAGCCGTCCTTGATGCCAATGTAATCATCAGCGCACTAATCCAGCCCAAAGGCGCGTCCGGGCAGATTTTGACCAGTTTGCTCGATGCGAATTCGTTTGAGCTGATCGTCTCCCCTGCTATTTTGGCCGAACTACGACGCTCTCTCTCGTATCCAAAAGTTCGCAAGTACATCAAATCTTCGGACGAGGATCTAGATCTGTGGGTTGCGTCGATCGAACTCATCGCTCAACCGGTGGACGGCAATATACGCATTCATGCAGTAGCCGAAGATCCCGATGATGACAAGTACATCGAAGCCGCTGTCGAAGGTCTTGCACAGTTCGTGGTAACAGGAGACAAACATCTTCTGTCTCTTAAGTCCTATGAAAATATTCGTATTGTAACTCCGCGGGTGTTCCGGGATCTGCTTTAGGCAATTCCGGGGACAGTGTACAAGCACGACTCATACTCCGCCGACCGCGTTTGTCCGACGCGGACGAAATCAATTTTTGATTCAGCGATACAAGTTTGCAAAATAGGCGTCGGGCTTACGTCTGTTCAAGGTTCAAAGGTTCAAAAGTTCAAAGTCAGATTTGGAACGTGGCTCTGGGAAACGCGTACCCTCAGAGACAGCGATGCCGCGCGCCAGTCGCAATTTTGTCCCTGGTTACGTTTGGCACATCATGCACCACTGCCACCGATGAGTAATTTAAGCAGTTCAACCGCTGCGCTCCATTCATCATGGGGATCGGTCCGTTCCAAACGTTCAATCGCTCCGCTCCGTTCAAAACGTTAACCGGATTTTCAAAACACCGGGAGGGGGAGCTTCCACGTTTCGGGAATTCTCGAAGTATCGAAATGTTCTCTGAACGCTGTGGATGATTCATTCCCGAGGCACTGAAGCCGTGAAATAGATCGGTAGCGACAGAGATAGATACAGTTGACGGAGAAAACTATGGCCTGGATCGTAGCAGATGCCGATCATCTTGGCGGCACACCCCGCGTGCGGGATACGCGCATCGGCGTGGCTATGCTTTTAGAGTGGCTCGCCGCAGGAATGTCGATCGATGAGATTGTGAAGGAGTATCCCAGTCTCACCGAAGAGGCGGTTCGTGGAACGTTGGAAGAATTAGCTCATTCCGACTTGTTGGCGCCAAGTGAAAATCCTTTTCGACGAGAACATGCCTGAATGTCTCGCCGGTGCTCTGGAAGACCTCAACCACGAGGTCGATTCGGTGAATGATCTAAAACTGAAGAGCATCGATAATGGGACGTTGTACCGCCAAATCGCCGTCGCCTATGATGTTTGCTTTACGATTTTGCTCACAACGTACGTCAGATGCGTGATCCATCACAGGTTAAGGTTCTGCGTGTGATCGTTCCTCAGTAGCGAGTCGAGTCTTTCATTCCTGCGTTTATTGATGCTTTCCAAAAATCCGATTGGTCGCGTTACTCTAACGGCGACGATTGGCCTAGTTCAGTCGGGTAAGTGGCGAGAGTCCGTAAAGCACCGAAACGCGATATGCCGACGCGGCAGCAAGGAAACAGGCTACTTTTTTATTGAAACGGCGAAGGGCGCTAACTTAGTGCCGAGAATTGCGCGACAACAGTAGGGTGGCGACGCCTATCTTAGCAGAACTGCCGTCGTCATTCGTCTTTAATACCCAGGAGCGTTATCGCCTCAGGAAGCGAACTGATTGCCGCACCTTGCCATTCTCTCGCTTCTCGAAGTAACTCACTTCCGTTGTCTCTTGACGAGTTTCGAATCAGCACGGAATGCAGCCCCACCTTAGCAGCAGCGGCTAGTTCGTGGTTTTCTCCGTCGGCAATGTAGAGGCAGTCTTTGGGCTTTACGTCGAGGCCTTCGCATGCGAGCTGATAGATGCGCGGATCCGGTTTTTTGAGGCGTTCTCGGCTGGAGAAGATAGCTGAATCGAATAGGTGAGCAAAGGTTGTTTGCGGCCAGAGAATCGGGATCTCGATTGAGCAATTGCTAAGCAATCCTAATTTGTAGCCCTCGTCTTTTAGTCGCGCGACTGTCGCTACTGCATCCGGTTTTGGCTCGAGAGCCCGCCTTGTCTGTTGCAATCGAATTTCAACTGCCTTCGTCATTTGCTCGGGTCCCACTCGCACACCCATAATGCCACAAACATGTTCGATGCTGGCTTCCACAGTTTGAAAGGTTCCGTCCGATCGCATCTTCGTCGTTTGTCTCCAAAGCGGCATGAATTGGTCAATGGGTACCTGGAGAGCCTTGGCGAGCTCGGTATAGGTTTGGCCAACCGATGTCGCGAAGTCGTCTACCAGCGTTCCAAATAAATCGAAGATGACCGCCTTAAACTTCATAGATATTTCTATTTACCAGGGTTGAGTTATTAGCTCCGAGACAGTCCAGTGTTGCTGAAGCGTTCTTCTCTATAGGTTTGCGATGTCGATCGGCTCCACTGAATCGGCCAGTTCGAATCCAAATACTTTCGAATAGAAGTAAAGTTCCGCTTCAAGCACGCGCCGGATGTTTTCTGCCTTGCGAAAGCCGTGTTGCTCGCCTTCGAAAGTGAGATAGGCTACGGGAAGTCCCTTGGCGCGAATGGCTTCGACCATTTTCTCTGCTTGATTGGGCGGGACTACTTTGTCTTCCAAGCCCTGGAAGATAATCATCGGACAGGACAAGCGATCGGTGAAATGAATCGGCGATCGTTCAACATAGAGATCACGTCGTTCCGGATACGGGCCGATCAGTCCGTCGAGATAGCGCGACTCGAATTTGTGAGTGTCCTTGGCCAGGGCTTCCAAATCGCTGATGCCGTAGTGGCTTGCGCCGGCTTTGAAGGCGTCGCGGAACGTCAGTGCGCAGAGCGTCGTGTAGCCACCCGCGCTGCCGCCGCGGATCGCAAGGCGATTTCCGTCCACTTCGCCGCGTTCAACGAGATAGCGCGCTCCGTTGACGCAATCGTCGACGTCGACGATGCCCCATTGGCCATTGAGCCGTTCTCGATACGCGCGGCCGTAGCCGGAGCTGCCACCGTAATTCACATCGAGAACGGCGATACCCCGGCTAGTCCAGTATTGGATCGAATATTTCAGTGATGCCGAGCTTGACGAGGTCGGGCCACCGTGACTCATGACTATCAGCGGCGGCTTCTCATTCGTTAGCGCGGAGTAATCGTGATTTCGCGGCGCGTAGAAATATCCGTGAGCGGTCAATTCGCGTTCGGTGGGAAACTCGATGGCTCGCGGCGGCGCGATGTATCCCGCATCGACGGCCGATTCTCGCGCTCGGCGTAATACTTCCAGTTTGTCCGTTGCCAAATCCAATGAGACAATCGAAGTTGTCTCGGTCGCAGACGCGCCGATGAAAACCACGCAATCGCCGGCGACGCGAACTTGAGAGATCGTAGTGAAGTGAAGTTCGATCATGTTGAGCGCTCTCATCGCGGTGTCCAGCGTGGCGAGGTGATCACGACCGTTTGTGCTGTAACTACAAATGATCCGTTTTCCCGATACAAAGCCGTAGAGGCTGGTGCCAAAAACCCACTGGGGTTGGCCGAACTCCGCTTCCATCGGGCAGAGTGACTCGACTTGGTTGTCTTGCCACCGGTAGAGATTCCACCACCCAGTTCGGTCGGAAACGAAATAGAGAAATCCATCAGGCGACCACTCCGGCTGGAAAATAGATTCATCGACGCCACCGGCGATTTTTTCTTTCTCGGTCACTCCGCCATCCTCGCTCAGCTTGCCGACCCAGAGCTCCGTGCCGTCCCAGGGCATGTTCGGATGATTCCAGGTGAGCCATGCGAGCCGCGAGCCGTCAGGACTCAGGCGCGGCGATGAATAGAAATCGTTCCCCGATACGATGGTTGTACCGCCGTCGCTGCGGTTGAGATCGACGCGCACGATGGAATTAACTGCTTCGCCTGGCACGGAATGATCCTCGCGCACGCAGAAGAAAGAATTTCTACTCCGATCGAATTGGCCGTCGGCGTAACGCTGGGCAGCTTGCGGAGTTAGTGGCTTTGGTTCAGAGCCGAGCTCTTGGAGATAGAGGCGCTGATCGGTGAAATTTGAAAAGATGATTCCTCCACCCGAAACTGCGTAATCGCCGCCGCCGTACTCGTGCACCCGCGTCCGCGTATTGAACCCTGCTGGCGTGATATCGGTCACTCTCCCGTCGCTCGAGCGGCGGACGATCACTTTTCTCCCGCCTTCGTGAGCGCGGCGCTCGATCCAATAGATGTCGTCGCCGTCGAGTCTGACTTGTTCGAGTCCGACCTCGCCGCCAGCAACCAGCTCAGCGGTGATCGGCGACTTCCACGAGCCGTATGGAGAGATGATTGGAGTTACCACCATGTTCCTAACCGAACTAGAATTCCAAGTTATCGCTATTTCTTCTGACTGGCGATCCAGGCATTCATCTTCGCTTCCAACTGGTCCAACGGCAGGGCGCCGTCCTTGAGCAACTCGTCGTGGAAATCACGGATGTCGAATTTGTCGCCAAGAGTTTGTTTTGCTTTGGCTCTGAGCTCGGAGATCTTGAGCTGGCCGATCTTGTAGGCGAGTGCCTGACCGGGCCAGACGATGTAGCGGTCGATTTCATTGATCACGTCTACTTCCTGTCTCGCGGTATTCTCCATCATAAAGTCGATGGCCTTATGCCTGTCCCAGCGTAAATAGTGCATGCCGGTGTCGACGACTAACCGGCTGGCGCGCCAGATCTCGTACATGAGCTGTCCAAACTTCGAATAGGGGTCGTCGTAAAGACCCATCTCATCGCCGAGCGACTCTGCGTAGAGGCCCCAGCCTTCCATAAACGCCATGTAGCCGCCATAGCGCCGAAAGTTGGGGATGCCTTGTTGCTCCATCGCGATGGCGATCTGCAGGTGATGACCGGGCACTCCCTCGTGCAGCGACAGCGCCATCATTTCGTACTTCGGCCTGATCTCTGGTTTGAAAGTGTTCACATTGATTATGCCGGCGCGGGAGCCGTCGGCAGCGGGTCCGCGATAAAGTCCAGTTGGGCTGTCAGGGGCGATATTTGCGGGCACAGGCTCGATGCCGTACGGCATGCGCGGCAGCTTGCGAAAAACTTTCACGAGCAACGGATCGATGCGCCGGCTCAACGCTCGATAAGCGTCGAGCAACTCGTTCTCGCTGTTGAAATAAAATTTCGGATCGCTGCGCAGAAACTTCGCGAACTCGGCGAAAGAACCTCGAAAGCCCAATTTGTCGATGATAGCCTGCATCTCCGCGCGGATGCGCTTTACCTCTTTTAAACCGATCTCATGAATCTCCTGCGGTGTCAGATCGGTGGTTGTGTTGTCGCGTGTGGAATAGGCGTACATCGCCGCGCCATTGGGAAGCTGCCATAATCCAACTTGTTCCCATGCCGCCGGTAAATACTCGCTGATGATGAATTCCTTTAACTTACGATAGGCTGGAACTACGGCAGTAGCGATCGTCTCTTCCGCGGCCTTAGCGAGACGGGCTTGGTCCGCTTCCGTGATCGACGAAGAAAATTTTGTGAAGGGCTTGTAGAGGGGACTCGTTTTCGCATCGCTGACTGTTTGATGATCGATCTGGGCCGGAACTCGCTGCAAAACGATCTTCGGATGAATTATTCGTTCCTTGATCCCCACGTGCATCAACATGACAGTCTGATCTATGCGGCGGGGAAGCGCTCTTAGCCGCGTTAGCCAGTCGTCGTAGTCTTTGAGAGTTTCGAAACGCAGCGCGTCGGCTAGCCTATTTACCGTCTGTACGCCGTCAAGCTGATTGAGCGGCAGAAGATACCATCGATACTGAAAACCCTCGATCTCGTTTTCATAATTTCTCTTAAAGAGGTCGAAGTTCAGCTGATCCACGGGCGCGAGCGCGGCGCGGTCAATCTTTGTTAGTTTGGCCAATGTCTCCGCATCGTGATCATGCCGTTTGAATATCGCCTCTAGACTGATATCGCTCCAACGGTCGTTCCAACGCCGATCTCCTAGAGTAGAAGCCCAAGCGGGATGCTGTTCCATTTTATAGTCCCATTCGGCAGCGAAGAGTTCGTGCAGCGTCTTCGTGGCTTCAACGGAACGGGCATCCTGCGCGTGTGCTCCCGCATGGAGCAGGAACAGCACGACGATCGCTCGCGCGCCATATTCAATCGCTCGCAACATTGATATCGGACCGATCCAATGAGGATTATTCGGACGTTACCCGATTCTCAGCAGCTTCCGCACATTCCCATGCATCATTGCTTCGCGCTCGCTTTCCGTGCAGTTCATCGTCTGGATTTTTTTCGCGGCCATCCAGTCACCGAGGTCGAATGGATAATCGGTGCCGACCATAACGTGATCCGCGCCGACCATGCGCTTCAAGTACTCGACGGTCTCGACGCGATAAACCAAGTTGTCGAAGTAAAGATTTTTTAAATATTTGCTCGGCGGATACTTGGCTGGGATGGCAGAAGACCCAGAAGCGCCTGCTTTGCCTTGGTCTAAGCGGCCCAAGTGGTAAGGAATGTAACCGCCGCCGTGCAGTAATGCCAGTTTCAGATTGGGGAAGCGATCGAAGACTCCGGTGTACATCATGTACGCGACCGAGAGAGTCGTGTCCGCCGGATTACCGCAAATGCTGCGTAGGCTGAAAGGGTCCATTTTATCGGCCCCGGCGACCCATTCCGGATGCATGATCATGAGCACATCCAGCTCTTCCACTTTCTTCCAGAACGGATCGAAGTCCTTGCTATCGAAATACTTTCCAACGACGTTGGAAGCGATCGTCACGCCGGACATTTTCAGATTGACCATGGCATGCTCCAGGACTTTGGCAGCACGTGATGGATCTTGCATCGGTACCGTCGCAATACCGGCAAAGCGGTCGGGATGGCGCTTTACCAAATTCATAATCGCTTCATTATAAATATTCGACCAGGTCTCGCCGCGGGCGCCGTCGAGCTCGTAACCCACGGATGCGGTGTGCACTTCAACCATTGCAATTCCAACATTACCCTTGGTCATGGCGTCGAGGCGATTAGGCACTTCTGCCATTCGTGGATCGGGAGCAAACCGCCTGCCTTTGGGGAATTGAATTTGATACGGGTTATCTTTGGCTTGCTTCGGTGGAAAATACTCGATGCCGCCCAGTGCTTTACCCTGCTGTTTGATCTCGTCGATCAATTCTGGCGGAAAATAATGATGATGAATATCGATGGCGCGCAAACTGCTGCCGCCAGGTTTTGTCGATGATTGCATCGATGTCTGCGCACATCCCGTTAGTAACACTCCCGCTGAGACGGCCGCGGTCTCTCCGGCGAACTGCAAAAAATCGCGTCGGGTCATCGTTGAAGTTTGGCGCTTCATCGTTCTCCTCCATTCGGCTGGTAAACAATCGAGCTAATGTCTTACATCGTCGACAATTTCAGCAGCTTCCGCGCGTTGCCGTGCAGTATTGCTTCGCGCTCGCTTTCGGTGCAATTCATCTGCTCGATTTTTTCCACCGACAGCCAATCTCCCAGAGTGTAGGGATAGTCCGTTCCGACCAGGACATGATCCGCGCCGACTACGCGTTTAAGATACTCGACGGTATCTACCCGATATACCAGGTTGTCAAAATAGAGATTCTTGAGATAACGGCTCGGAGGTTGCGAAGCGGGGAAAGGCTCTCTTCCGCCGCTGCGTTTGAATCCCTGGTCAAAACGACCGAGATGGTAAGGAAAAAAACCGCCTCCATGGAGCAGCCCGAGCTTGAGTTTGGGAAACCGATCGAAAACTCCGCTGTAAATCATAAAACCCACCGACAGTGTCGTGTCGGCGGGGTTGCCGCAAACAGTCCGTAGGCTGTAGGCGCCCATTTTGTCACTGCCCAGTATGGAGTCCGGATGCATGATCATCAGTACGTCCAGCTCTTCGGCCTTTTTCCAGAACGGATCGAATTCTTTGCCATCGAAATACTTGCCGTTGACGTTCGATCCGATCGTCACGCCGGAAAATTTGAGCTCGCGAATCGCGTGTTCCAGGACGCTTGCGGCTCGCACGGGATCTTGCATCGGCACCGTCGCCATCCCGACAAACCGCTGCGGATAGCGTTTGACCAGGTTGTGAATGCCTTCGTTATAGAGCCGCGACCAGGCCTCGCCCTGTTTCCCGTCGAGCGGATAACCTTGAGCGCTGGGTTGCGACTCGGCGGTCGCGATTGCGACTCTGCCGTCGCGCATGACCTCCAGACGCTTGTCCACGTCCATGATTTCAGGATCGACGCCGGTTCGATTTCCCTTTCCGAAACTCAACGAAGGTGCCTCGCCCTTTGATGGCAGATATTCTATGCCCAATGATTTGCCGTGCTGCTTGATCTCGTTGATAAGCTCGGCAGGAAAGTAGTGATGATGAATATCGATGGCGCGGGCCGTTTTCTTGCTGCCGTCAGTGGCCATGGTTGCGCATCCGGTTAGAAAAGCGGATGAAAAGACCGCGCTTTTCGCTGTGACTTTGAGAAAATCGCGCCGCGATATCGCCGCAAACTCATTGCCCATGACCCATCTCCTTTAGGTTTCATTTGACCGAGACTATTGCCGTGACGGAGACATTGTCAATTTCGCTATCGGCTCAAGTATCCAGCTTGTCATCCACATGCTCGCAGATTTCACGCCATCGGTCTTTCCGCAGCCGCCTGACATTTTAATCCAAAGCTAGCAATGATGGCGGGAGATTAGTCAACAAGTGAGAGCCCTGTCAATGTGAGCCATTCACTCAGTAGAGATAGACATTTGCTCCACCTTGGAGTAAACGAGGCTGAAACTTAGGTTAGCAATCGATTATGCGGGTTTCACGCGGCCAAATTTTTCTTTGCCTTCTAATTGTTGGTTTACTGGTCGCTCCATCTGTTTTCGCGCAACCGCAGTTGAAAAAGATCCGCATGGGAATCTCGACCACGAGCATCGCTTTTTTGTCTATTTACGCCGCCCAGCTCAAGGGATTCTTTCGCGACGAAGGGATCGATCTGGAGCTCATTCTCATGCCGGCCACTCTCGCCAGCAGCGCGGTGCTGACCGGCGACATTGACTACAATGGCGCGGTCACCGGCGTGATCGCTGCAGCGGTTCAAGGGCGCCCGATGAAAGTCTTGATCTTCACGGCGGATCGTTCGCTCCAGTCCATTATCAGTCGCAAGGAGATCAAAGAGCCCAAGGACTTGAAGGGGAAAAAGATCGCCGGTAGCACTCCTGGCGCCACCGCGACCCTGCTCGCCAGACTGGCGGCAAAGCACTTCGGTCTCGATCCCGACCGCGACGTCGGCATCCTGACGATGGGCGGCGGCGACTTAGCCAGGCTCGCTGCCTTGGAATCCGGCATCGCCGACGCTACGGTTCTTTCGGTTCCCATCAGCATCGTCGCTGTCGAAAAAGGCTACCGCGAGCTCTTTTTTCTCGGCGAGATCGCGCGGTTCCCTCAGACCGGCTTCGGCACGTCCGACAAAAAAATTAAAGAAAGTCCGGACGAGGTTCTAAGGATGGTCAGGGCGACACTGCGCGGCCTCATGTTTACCTGGGACGAGAGCAATCGCGATGCGATCCTGGACATCATCATGAAGCGGCTCAAAATCGACGATCGAAGATTTGCCGCGGAAGTTTTCAAGCAGCGCACCCGCGGCCTTACCAGGGATGCCTCTGTGCGGCCCGAGGGCGTCCAGGCGCTCATCGACCTGCAGCGCGAGAGTGCTAAAGTGACGCGTCCGGTGCCCATCGCCCAGGTACTTGACTACAGTTTCGTGGAAAAGGCGCGCAAGGAATTGGGTTTGGCACGCTAAACTTTGTTACTGAATTGACCAAGGAGGATATGGCCATGCAAGATTCTGTCTCGGCGCAATCGGTTGCGACTTCAACTTCATCCGGAAAGCAACCGCGATTTTCGGGTTTCAGCCACTTGACCATACCATGCAAAGATCTCGAGCAGAGCAGGCGTTTTTTCACTGAAGTTTTGGGTGGCGAAATCGCCCATCCCGGGCCAAAGCTCGAGGTCCGCATAGGCGGGACGCTGGTGACCTTTTCGCCTGCCAGCGGCGGCTGGACCGCGCGCGATTCCGAGTATCCGCACTATGCGTTTTTCATCGAGCCGGAAGACTTTCTACCGATGAAGGAGCGGCTCGAACGTTACGGTGTGCCGACTACGGAACCCTGGACGCGCGACGACGTGAAGGCGCTGATGTATTTCCGCGACCCATCCGGGAATCTTTTCGAGATGTACTGCGCGCAGGGGTTCAAAGGCAAGCTGCGCCGTGGTGCGAGAGCCGGCGGGGACTACGTAATCGACTTTGAAGCGCTCAATTACGATTGGAAATACTGATCCGTTAGATCGAAGCGGTTGAAAGATTTATCTGCGCCGCCCTTTGCGTAAAAATCAAGTCGCGAGAGTTTTACGGATTCCCGCTGCTCTTCCGCCGATCGATCGGACTAACGATGGGTCCCGGTCGCATCGAGGAAACCCGGCACTCAAAACTCCAATGACTTCGATCTATCCGATAAATTCCCGTATCGCTCTCTGAGCGGCGCCTGGGTTCGTCGCTAGATAATGATGGCCCTCTCCGGGTAACACGACGAGTTTCGCATTCGGAATTTTCTGCGCCAGATGGTGGGCGGCATCCCAGTGAGTCTGATCAGCCGCGCCATGACGCTCGTCGTCGCCGACGAGCACGAGCGTCGGCACGCGAATCTCTTTCAGGCGAGCGGTATGATCGTGTTCTTGGCGTGCCAGGATAAAATGGAGATAGTTCTCGAGTGGTGCGATGCCGGACATTCTGACTTGGAGAAATTTTTCGATGATCTCTGGACGCTCGGTGACGAATTCCTTCGTCCACCCTGTTTCGATAGTGTGCTCGCGAATGTACCCTTCAAATCCTTTCCGCACCATGTCGCGGCACATGGCGAGCGGAATGCCGTAGGCGCCCGGGTGCGCTGCGCCGCTGGACGCGAGGATAAGCTTTTTGACCTTGTGCGGATGGTCCAGCGCCAATAGCTGTGCAACGACGCCACCCATAGAGTGGCCGCAGACGATGGCTTGCTCGACGTTCAAATGATCAAGCAGCGCCGCCGCGTCAGCCGTGAACATTTTGATCGAGTATTTCTGCACGGTCTTGCTCGACTTGCCGGTCCCCGGTAATCAAAGACGATGACTTTGTGGTCGCGCGAGAACTCCGGCACCTGATGAAACTTCCAGGCTTGATGATCGAGGCCGGTGACGCTGCAAAACAAGAACGGCGGCCCGTCACCGTGAACTTCGTAGTAGATCTCCGTATCTTCCAATCTAAGATAGGGCATTTCTCTAACCCCTTTCGTCGGGCACGGCATGCCGTGCCCCTACCTCTATTTTAGACTCGCGCCGTAGTTCGCGTACATTTTGTCGATGAAGCCGCTCTCATCGAGCTTGCGCATCAGACGGCTGTCGATGACATCTTCGACTTTGACTTCACCGACTTTTGGGTTGCGAACTTTCAGTAACCGCTGGGCGTTTCGCAATCCTTCGAGGGACGCAAAGGGTTTCCTATCGACGCCGCGGGTGAGATCCAAGTAGGCGTCCTCTGCACCGGGTGAGTCGACCTTGAGCCAGCGCGCCAGGGTCTTGAGAACCACGGGCTTGTTTTTCGGCGCAAGAGAAAACGCCAAAGCCTCGATCTCACCCTTTAAATAGCTTTCGGCGACATCGGGACGCTGCTGCAGCATCGCGTTTGGAACAACCATCGACTGTCCGATCAGCAAAGCTTTGAGATCGCTGTACTCCCCCATCACAGTCATTCCCTTGTTTTTAAGTTGCCGAGTAAAGACGCCGTCCACGGCAGCCGCGTCGCACAATCCGGCCTCGACGCATTGCACTTGTACCGCCTGGTCGCCGATGACTTGCAGCCGGATATTATCGCGCTGCTGATCCAAACCGAGGTGCTCCAGCCAGAGCAATACGCCCATCCAACTGGTGCCGCCGATACTGGTAACGCCAAACGTTTTGCCGCGTAGATCTTCGGCGCGCTTGATGTTAGGTCGGACGACGAGGTCGTACGTGTTGCGCGTGTTGAAGGCGGCGAGGAGTTTGAACTCATGCCCGGCCGATACGGCAGCGAGCATGGCGCTGCCGCCGGTGCGCCCGATATGGATGCTCCCGGCCGCTAACCCCGCGACCAGAGTCGGCGCGCCGCGAATGAACACCGGATCGACGTCGATGCCATACTTAGTAAAGAAGCCTTGCTCTTTTGCGAGCCAGAGCGGCACGATGCGCGCAGTGTAGGTCGCGTAACCGACGATTTGTTTCGACGGCGCAGCTGCTGCATTGAGCGTACAGTAGAATGGCAATGCGATCGCAATGACCGTGACCAGAGCTGCTGTCTGTCGCACACGAGAGCTCATAATTTGAACCTCCTATTTCACCACGAAGCACACGAAGAACTCGGATGGTTCACCGCAGAGGCGCTGAGGACGCGGAGGGGAAAGCGTAAAAATATAAACACTCTTGAACTGCGCGATCTTCGTGGCGAAATCACTTTCTTCGTCTTCGACTGCGGCTCTAGGCTCTTTGTGGTTAATTCCCCTATCGGAAACTCGCGCCGTAGGCCGCGAAGGTGCGATCGATGAAACCGCTTTCCTCCAGTTTGCGCATGATGCGGTTGTCGACCACATCTTCGACTCTGAGCTCGCCGATCTTGGGATTTCTCGGTTTTAGTAGCCGCTGCAGGTTGCGCATGCCTTCCAATGAAGCGAACGGCTTGCGGTCGACGCCGCGCAGCATATCTGAATAACCTTCCTCGGCAGCGGTGGCATCGACCCGCAACCGCCGCATAAGTGTCTTGATGACGGCGGGCTTATTTTTCGGCGCGACGGCGAAAGCTATGCCTTCGATTTCACCTTTTAGGTAACTCTCCGCGATCTCCGGATACTTTTGCAGGAAGGCGCGTGGCACGATCGTCGATTGACTGACGAGAGGCTGCTTGAGCTCGCTCGACTCAGCGAGAATGGTCATGCCTTTTTGCTTCAGCAACTTGCTATAAACGCTATCGACAAACACGACATCGACGACGCCCGACTCCAGGGCCTGGGACTGAACGCCCTGATCGCCGACCGATTGCAATAAAATCTGATCGCGCTGCGGGTCGATGCCGAAATGCTCGAGCCAAAGCATCGCTCCGATCCAAGTTCCGCCGCCCACGCTATTGATGGCGAGCTTTTTGCCGCGCAGATCTTCAACTTTTTTGATATTCGGGCGGACGACGACGTCGTAGGAATTGCGGCTGGAAAAGGTCGCTAACATTCTTATCTCATGACCCGCCGCCACCGCGGATAGCACGGCCGCGCCCGCGGTGCGGCCGATCTGGATGTCTCCCGAAGCCATTCCGGTGACGAGAGTTGCGCCACTGCGTAGGAGCACTGGCTCCGACTCAATGCCGTACTTTGCGAAGAACCCTTGATCGCGAGCCATCCAGAGCGGCATCAAGCGCGGCGTTGTCGACGCGTAGCCGATGACGAGTCTCGACGGGGCAGCGGCAGAGAAGGTGTTAATTGGGTTCGCAATAAGCGCCAGCGAAAACAAGATAATCTTGAGAAAGAAAGGGGAACGATGACGATTCATACTACTATTCCTTTTGTCCTAAGCTATGAGCGGCGAGCTAACAGCACAGGCGTCGAAGATTTTTAAGCTATTGTTTCGAACTTGTCCCTTGTAACGCGTAGGCTTTGTCGATGAAACCGCTTTCATCGAGCCGGCGAATGATGCGGTTATCGACGACGTTGTCGAGTTTGAGTTCGCCGACTTTCGGACTTCTTAGCGCCATCAGGCGCTGCACGTTGCGCAATCCTTCGGGCGACGGATAAGGTTTGCGGTCCATGGCGCGATGTAGATCGGCATAGCCTTATTCCGCAGCGCTAGCGTCGACTCTTAGCCGGCGCATGAACGTCTTGATCACGGTCGGTTTGTTTTTCGGCGCCAGCGAAAAGGCGATCGCTTCGACTTGAGCTTTCAATAGACTCTCCACCATGTCGGCGCGCTGTTGCAAAAACTTGCCTTGCACGACAATCGCTTGGCTGGTGAACAGATGTTTTAATTCGGAATACTCGCCCGTGATGTTGAAGCCTTTCTGTTTCAAACGGCGGCTAAATACGCCGTCGAGCACGGCAGCGTCGATGGTGCCGTTTTCTAGGGCTTGCATCTGAATACTTTGATCGCCAATGACTTGGAGCTGGATCTTGTCGCGCTGCTCGTCGAGACCGAAATGCTCGAGCCAAAGCATGATGCCCATCCAAACCGTGCCGCCGATACTCGTGACGCCGAATCGTTTGCCGCGCAACTCTTCGGCTCGTTTGATGGACGGCCTGGTGACGAGATCGTAGGTATTGCGGCTGGAAAACGCCGCAACCATTTTTAGATCGTGTCCCGCTGCAATGGCTGCCAACGTGGCGGTGCCACCGGTGCTGCCGAAGTGAATGTCGCCGGAAGTTAGACCGGTAACCAGGGTGGGCGCGCCGCGAATGAAAACTTGCTCCGAGTCAACGCCGTATTTGGCGAGAATTCCCTGTTCTTCGGCAATCCATAGCGGCACGACGCGCGCGCTCATCGCGGCGTATCCGATGATAAATTTGGCGGGCGCGGCGGCGCTCACGGCGGGGAGAAAGCACAAAAGCTGTGACGCGAAAGTTAAAAAAATGCCAATGAATTTGCAGGGATCTCGGAAGGATTTCTCCCTTCGGTCGAAATGACAGAGCCCTCGCCTTTGCGCTCTAGGTTCTGTGTGGTTCAAATGCGAGATCCTTCGCTGACGCTCAGGATGACGTCGCGAGCGCGTCATTTCAGACTCACGCCCTGCGCGGCATAGGCGCGGTCAATGAAACCGCTTTCGTCGAGTTTTCGGATGATTCGGTCGTCGTTCAGGTCGTTGATTTTGACGTCGCCGATTTTGGGATTTTGCAACTTCATCAAGCGCTGTACGTGGACCATGCTCTCGACGGTCGGCAGGGGTTTGCGTTCCATGCCGCGAATGAGATCGAGATAGCCTTCCTCGGCAATGGTTGCATCCGTCTTCATGCGCCGCATCAAGGTCCTGATCACAGCCGGTTTGTTCTTCGGCGCTAACACAAACGCCAGTCCTTCGATTTCCGCCTTTAAGAAATTCTCCAGCATATCGCCGCGTTGCTGCAGTAGACTGCGCTGAACGACCAGAGCTTGGCTCACGAATTGATACTTCAGCTCGGAGTACTCGCCCAAGATCGTAAAGCCTTTCGGCTTGAGCCGGCGACTAAAAATACCATCAAAGATCGCCGCATTGACCACGCCCGCTTCCAGGGCCTGAATCGTCAGGGCTTGCTCTCCCATCGCTTGGAGTTGCATCTGATCGCGCTGCACATCGAGACCGAAATGTTCGAGCCAGAGCAGCAGCGCCATCCAGGTGGTGCCGCCGATGCTGGTGAGGCCGATGCGCTTGCGGCGCAGGTCTTCGGGCCGCTTGATCGTGGGTTGGCTGACGAGGTCGAAGGTATTGCGGCTGGAAAACGTCGCGATGATTTTCAGATCCTGTCCGCCGGCAACTGCGGCCAACGTGGCGCTGCCGCCGGTGCTGCCGACGTGAATATCGCCCGACGCGAGGCCGGCAACCAAGATCGGCGCGCCGCGAATAAAAACCTGCTGGACATCGATTCCGTACTTGTTGAATAAACCGTGCTCCTCGGCCATCCAGAACGGCAGTGCTCGCGCACCCGGCGCCGCATAACCGAGAATGAGCTTCGACGGCGCCGCGGCGAATACCGGAAAGAGGAATGAGAGTTGTAATGCGACTATGAAAATAATAGGGAGAAGCGCCCGGCGATTTTGATGATGCATCGAAATCGATTTCCTCATTTCATCCGCATCGAAACAATAAACCAATCCATCCTGAAGAATATGCCTCTGCTTGCTCTGCGCCCAATCGATGTTACTTCAAAATCACACCCTGCGCCGCGTAAGTGCGGTCGATGAAGCCGCTTTCATCGAGTTTGCGCATGATGCGGGAGTCGATGACTTCTTCGGCTTTGATCTCGCCGATTTTCGGGGTGCGGATTTTCAACATGCGTTGCACATTGCGCAAGCCATCGAGCGAGGGAAACGGTTTTCGGTCGACGCCTTTGAGCAGATCTTGATAACCTTCTTCGGCGCCTGCGGCATCGATCCTGAGCCGTTTCATCAGCGTTTTTAGCACTGCCGGTTTATTCTTTGGCGCCAGCGCGAAGGCCAAGGCTTCGATCTCGGCCTTGAGGTAACTTTCGACGATATCCGGCCGTTGGGTAAGGAACGCATGCGGCACGACCATCGCCTGTCCAACGATGCGTTGTTTCAAATCGGAGTACTCGCCGAGCAGAGTGAAGCCTTTCTGTTTGAGTCTTTTGCTAAACACCCCGTCGAGCCCGGCAGCGTCGGCGATGCCGGTTTCGACCGCTTGCATCTGCACGCTTTGATCGCCGAGGACTTGCAGCAGGATATTGTCGCGCTGTTGATCCAAGCCGAAGTGCTCGAGCCAAAGCAGCACGCCCATCCATGTCGTGCCGCCGATGCTGGTGACCGCGATCTTCTTGCCGCGCAAATCCTCGGCGCGTTTAATACTGGGACGCGCGATTAAATCGTAGGAGTTGCGGCTGGAGAAAGTCGCGACGATCTTGAAATCATGGCCGGCGCCGATGGCTGCCAGCGTGGCGCTGCCGCCGCTGCGGCCGAGTTGAATATCGCCCGAGGCGAGGCCGGCGACTAGAGTGGGCGCGCCGCGCAAATAAACTTGCTCGACTTGCAGTCCGTACTTCGCCAAATAGCCTTGTTCCTCGCTGATCCACAGCGGCGAGACCCGCGCGTTGATGGCGGCGTAGCCGACGATGAGTTTATAAGGCGCAGAGGCGCTATGGGAGTGAGTATTGCAGGTCAGAAGAATCGAAGCAGAAACGATGATTGCCAAAATCCAATTCATTGATACTTTCCTCACTTCACGCCGTATTTCACACAGATCCGGTCGAAGTTGCCGCTCTTGTCTAACGTATGCATGATGGAAGCGTCAATGAGTCTGCAAGCTGGACGTATAAGCATAATCCGCGGTCCAAACATCATGCTAAGATTTTTCAATTCTTAAACTGCGTCAGCCACTGATATACGATCTCGACGATTTCCGCCGTGTGGCGATTGTAAAAATGATTGGCGCCGTCGACCAGCTTGCAAGTGCCGTGCGGCGCCGCGCCAGCGGCGATTTCCTGCGCGTATTCGTAGAAAAACTTGGGTTCGGCGCTGCCGACGATGGCGAGCAGCGGACAGCCAATCAGCTTGGCGTACGGCCGGCAGTCGTTTCGATCATCTTTACCATATTTGTTCAAGTGACTGCGCGCGCTGAAAATTCCCGGCGTGGCGCCGACCGAGATCGACATAAGTTCTTCGCCTCTGCCTTCGGCGACCATCGCCTCGGCTCGCTCGATGAGCTCGCGAAATCGCGGCTGACGCGCGATGCGCTCTGAATAGAATTGCTTGGGCGCCGAACATGAAACGATTCCGACCACATCGGCCCGTTGACGCGTGCCTTGATAGATAATCGACTTGATGGCGCCGAGGCTGTGGCCGATCAGAACAAAGCGCCGATAGCCCTGCTGCTGCAGATAATCGAACGCGCCGTCGAGATCGGGAAGACAGTCTTCGAGGTTTTCATATGCCGAGCCGCCGAATTCAGTCAGATTCCCGGCACGGGAGATCCAGTCGTGGCCGCGGGTGTTGATCACAAAGCACTGAAAACCGCGCTGTGCCAATGCCTGGCCGAAGACGACCAGCGGCGGCAAATAAAAATTCATGGCGACGCCGTGTACGAACACTAATGCAAGATCGGCTGGTGATTCCGGCGGGGTAAAGAGCAAACCGTGGAGTCTTTCGTTGTCGATGGTTTTGAAGCTGCAAAATTTGGTGTGAAAATTCGTCGTCATCGATCGCGGCGTCCATGCCGTGTTAATTCTTAAATTGCTGCAACCACTGGGAAATGAGGTCGATGACTGTGCGCTCTTGTCTACTATAGAAGTGATTGGCGTCCGGCACGATCTTGCAGATTGCGTTAGCGCCGGCGGCGTCGGCCAACTCCTTGGCGTACTCGGGAAAATACGGATGTTCGGCGCCGCCGGCGATCGTCAGCAAGGGGCAACCCAATCGTCGCGCATGGGGGCGAACGTCGTTGTTTTCGTGGCGGCCGTATTTATTGACATAAGTTTTGGCAGTGAAAAGGCCCTCACCTCCGCTTGCTGGAGCCCAGAGAAATTTATTTCCTTCACCTTGTGATACCCACTGCTCGGCTTGGCCCATCAGTTCGGTGAACTGCGGCTGCTCCAGGGCGCGCGCGGAATAGAATTGCTTCGGGCAGGAACAGGAGACGATCCCGATGATATCCGCTCGCTGACGGGAGCCATGATAGAGAAGCGACTTGACGCAGCCGAGACTGTGACCGACGAGAATGAACCGCCGGTATCCTTGAGCCGCTAAATGAGCCAACGCGCCATCAAGATCGATTAGAGCGTCTTCGAAGGTTTCGAAGGCGGCGCCGCCGAATGCGGTCAGGTTGCCCGCTCGGGACACCCAGTCGTGACCGCGCGTGTTGATGACGAAACAGTGATAACCACGTTGCGCCAATTCCTGGCCGAAGATGACCAACGGTGGCAAATAGAAATTCATCGCCACGCCGTGAACCATGATCAGCGCCAGGTCGGACGGTGATTGCGGCGGAGTAAAGAGTAAACCATGCAGCCGTTCGTTGTCGGCGGTTTTGAAAGCGCAGAGTTGCGTATCGATGCTCATAGTTTGAATCCGACGAAACTGAGACTATGTAAAAAGGCAGATCGCCCTTCGATGGGTCTCAGAGTCCGTCCTGAGCTCGACGAAGGAACGAACGGCTAAATACTTGAACCTCCATCCAAGTCGTCCCGTTCATGGTGAGCCTGTCGAACCATGAATTGATTTTTTCATACATTTTGAGATGAGTGAGATCATTTCAGCCCGTACTCGGCATAAAGCTTTTCGAAAAAGCCGCTGTCATCGATTCGTTTGACGATGCTGGAGTCGATCAGGGTTTCCACTTTGATCTCGCCGATCTTGGGATTCTGCGGTTTCAGCAGCCGTTGCAGAATGCGCATGCCTTCGAGGGAGACATAAGGTTTGCGGCCTTCTTCCAGGCGCACGAGGGTGGAGACATCCTGATACGCGCCTTCTACGGCGACGGTGTCGGTCATTCTGAATTGCTTCGCCAAGGTTTCCAGCACCACGGATTTGTTCCTCGGATGACCGGTGAATGCCATGCCTTCGATCAGCGCCATCATGACGCCCTGCAAGGTCTCAGCGTTCTGCTGCAAGTATGGCCGTTCGACTAGAACGGTCATGCCGACCGACGGCAACTTGGTTTGTTCGCAGCGGCCCAGCACTGTGAACCCCTTTTCCGCTAAGCGGCGGCTAAGAAAAGGCGGGACAACCGTGACGTCGATGAGGCCCGATTCGAGCGACTGAGCGAGGACCGTGACATCGCCGATGACGATCATCTGGATATTGTCGCGCCGCTCATCCATGCCGAAGTGTTCCAGCCAAACCGTCGCGGTTTTCCAGACGCCACCGCCAACGCTTTGTACGCCGAATCGCTTGCCGGCGAGCTCTTTAGAGTTTTTGATGTTGGGGCGCGCGACCAAATCGAGACTCTCACGGCTGCTCAGACTGGCGATGATTTTCATATCGCGCCCACCGACCGCAGCCGCCAACGCCGTAGTCGCGCCGCCGTAGGCGATCTGCGTATCACCCGAAACCAGAGTAGCGATCTGCGCCGGATTGCCGCGCACCCAGACCACTTTTGATTTTACCCCGTACTTGCCAAAAAAATTCTGTCGCTGCGTCACCCACAGCGGTATCGCAGACGTGCTCATGCTGGCGTGGGATATGATCACCTCGCCGGGAGCGGCTAGGGAAAATGCGCCGGGTAGAATTGTCAGAAGAAACGTCAGGGCAAATGTGACAGCGGTTTTACCATCTCGCACCATGATCGGCCTCCCCCAAAATCGCCCAAACCCACTCAGCGGAATTCCTTGGAAATGGTCGGAATATAGCGTCAAGCTGTTGAACCGCGCAACCTGGCCAAACGCCCTGCTGAGCAGCCAACTGCGCGGTTTGGGCCTACCCGACTGGCTTCTTGACATACTTGATCGTTTTACTTAGGATTGGAAATCTTAGTCAGATAAGCGGGGCCGCGATGAGGGTCAGTTCGAAAGGTCATTATGGGCTACTTGCGCTCGCGGAGCTGGCCGAGAACTACAAGGTTCGGCGCGCCGTGCAAGTGAAAGAGATCGCCAATAACCAGCAGATACCATTGCAGTATCTCGGTCAAATCATGCTGTTGCTCAAGCGCGGTAATCTGGTTCACGCCGCCAGAGGACCCTCGGGCGGTTAAAGGAGATCCTTGCTGTGCTGGAAGGACCGGGGGTCGGTTTCGACTCAAAAGCCCAGGCGCAAGGCCGGGCGATATCCAAGGTGACCCAACGTTTGATCGAGACCTGGGCGCGCGGCGTGCGCGCGATGGAGACGGTACTGGAAGAAACCACACTGGCTGATCTGTGTAAGCCGGAGGTGGGCGCTTTGATGTACTACATTTAAGGTCGAGGTTTGGGCTAGGCGAAATTTTTTTGGGGCGATTGTTGACTGATTGGATCACCTAACTCGTAATTAGCCTCATTTCTGAGGAGGTTCTTATGGAACACGGCCTAAGCTGGAAAGAAAAACTCGCGGGGAAGATTCCACCCGAACTGGGACGGGAGATCGATATCTTCGAGCAGCAGATGGAGCTGCGCAAGCAGGGCAAGATCGACGAGAAAGTCTTTGCCGAAACTCGCCTCCGGCGCGGCATCTACGGCCAGCGCTACGACAACGGTCAGCGCCATGACGGCAAACGCGTTCAAAAACTAAAGCTGTCGGCGGACGTCATCAAAGGGCCCGACACCCTTTGGGACGCGCCCGGTATGATGCGGATCAAGATTCCTTTCGGCGGCGTGACGCCGGAGCAGTTGGAAACCCTCGCCGATCTTTCTGAAGAGTACTCCGATGGCGTCGCCCACGTCACGACGCGGCAGGATTTTCAGTTGCATTACGTGCATATCAACGACACTCCGGCATTGATGCGCCGGCTCGCCGCGGTCCGAGTTACGACACGCGAAGCCTGCGGCAATTCTGTACGTAACGTTACCGCTTGCCCGCTGGCAGGGATCTGCCGCGAACAAGTTTTCGACGTGACGCCGTACGCCAAGGCATCCTCAAGATTCTTGATGGGTCATCCCGACACCCAGGACTTCGGGCGTAAGGTGAAAATCGCCTTCTCCGGCTGCGAGCAAAATCCTTGCGGCCTGGTGACCATGCATGACATGGGCGCGATCGCCAAGACCAGGGTTGTCGACGGCAAAGAGCAGCGCGGTTTTGCTTTTTACGTCGGCGGTGGTTTGGGCTCGGTGCCTTACAAAGCCAAGCTGTTCGATGAGTTTCTGCCGGAAGAAGAGCTGCTGCCGACGATGCAAGCGATTTCGCGCGTCTTCGCCCGTCTCGGCGAGAAGCGCAATCGCGCGCGGGCGCGCATTAAATTTTTAATCGCCAATCTCGGCATCGACGGGTTTCGCAAACTGGTGTTGGAAGAGCGGCAAAAACTTTCGTCTGATCCACGTTGGACGGATTACCTGATTTCGGTCAACGACCGGTCAGAGGAGCCGCTGAAGCCCGGCGTGAGCCTCAACGGCCGCCGGCGGCCCGAAGGATTCGATGCCTGGTATGCGACCAATGTCTACAAGCAAAGGCAGCCAGGCTACGTCGCGGCGACGGTGACATTGCCACTGGGCGACGCCAGCGCCGATCAGTTGCGCGCGCTCGCCGACATCGCGCGGCGCTTCGTCAAGGACACGATGCGCACGACCGTGGAGCAGAATATTCTCTTCCGCTGGGTGAGCGAAGCTGATCTGCCGGATTTCTATCAAGCGATCAAGGCGATTGGTCTGGGCGCCGCGGACGCGGCGACAATCGTCGATGTGACCGCGTGCCCTGGGACGGACACTTGCAAGCTCGGCATCGCTTCGTCGCGCGGCCTCGCGCGCGAGCTGCGTTATCGTCTGGGCGAAAAGAGCTTGGAGCTGGACGAAGCCGTCAAGAATCTTCGCATCAAAGTGAGCGGCTGCTTCAACTCCTGCGGCCAACATCACATCGCCGACATCGGTTTCTATGGCATCAACCGCAACGTCAAGGGATTTCAGGTGCCGCATTTTCAAGTGATCCTCGGCGGCAAGTTCCACGACAACGCCGGCGAGTACGGTGTGCCCATCGGCGCGGTGCCGTCGAAGCGGGTTCCCGAGGCGGTCTCGTCGATTACCGACTTTTACGTGCGCAAGCGCGAGAAGGATGAACGCTTTCAAGATTTCGTCGGGCGGGTCGGCAAGAAAGCAGTCAAGGACTTGCTCGAAGATCTCACCAAGATTCCGGCCCACGAAGTGGATCCTTCCTATTATACCGACTGGGGCGATCCGCGCGAGTTTACCTTGGCGGACATGGGCACCGGCGAGTGCGCCGGCGAGGTGGTCAGCCAAGCCGAGTTCACTTTAGCTGCCAGCGAACGAGAGTTGTTCGAGGCGCAATTGCTCCTCGACGCGGGCCGTCCACAAGAAGCGGTGAAAGCCGCTTACGCATCGATGGTGCGCGCCGCCCAAGGTTTGGTGAAGGATCAGAACCCGAGCATCTCCGAAGATGAAAATCAGATCATCGGAGAATTCACAAAACGCTTTTACGACACGCAGCTCTTCTGGGACAAGTATGCCGGCGGCAAGTTCGCCGAATACCTCTTCAAAGCGAAAGAATTTATCAACGAGGGCAAAGCCGCCGATGCGGACCGTGCCGTTCAACTGCTCCAGGAAGCGCAGCTTTTTATCGACGCCGCCCATGATTGCCATAACAAGGCGCTTGGCTCAGTGCAGAGCGCGGTGACGATCGGCGCGGCCGGCGCACAGCCGGGCGCTTGAACAGGTGAGTGTGAAAATGGACTTGCAAAAAATCAACGTCAAATTTTTCGCCGTCGAGAAGGAACCGGTGCCGCTAACCGCATTCATCGATATCTTTCATTCCTGGATTCAAGCCAGCGACGGGATCTACCACGACGTTGCCGATTATAGTCACATGACGAATGGTCCGGGAATTGTTTTAGTCGCCCACGACGCCAACGTGCACATCGACGAGACCGCCGGCCGTCGCGGATTGCTTTACACTCAGAAAGCGCTGCTGCCAGGTTCGAACCAAGAGAGACTCCGCGTCGTCCTTCGCGCCGCGTTGGAAAACTGCCGA
>VBKY01000163.1 GCA_005879255.1 Deltaproteobacteria bacterium | reverse complement strand
ATACCCAGCAAGGCAATGATAACCCCTCGACTGCGCTTGCGCGCCCGTCACTAAAACAGTATGTGAGCAACAAAGGAGCCTTAGCATGAGCGCCGAAATGCAGGCTGGCTGGATAAAGCTTCGCGGGAAAGCGAGCAAAAGTACACGCGACGTAGAAGATGAGCTTCATCGTAAGGGAGACGAGCGAAAAGGAGGACGTTACATGACCCGTCAGGCTCGATCCAATGGCATCGGATTGGCAACGTTTCTCTATATTTTTGCTTGCATCTACGAGTCCTCGGTTTTCGCAGCCGGCGCTCCGGCAAGCGAATCTGTCGATCAGCTTTACGAGAAGGCGAAGAAAGAAGGCGGACAGATCACGGTGTACGCTCCTCTTTCTAATCGGGCCATGGAGGTGATTCCGCCGGCATTCATGAAGAGATTTCCCGGCGTGACGGTAAACCACATCGACGGGACTCCGGATCAACTGCTGGCGCGTGTACTTGCGGAGGCGCGCGGTGGCCGGGTGCTCGCGGACGTGTTCGGGGGATCGCTTGCTTACATGGCGCAGATCACCGACCAAAAATTACTCGCGCCATTGGCCTTGCCGGAAGCGGCGGTCTTTCCGGCAAACATGAAAAGCGAATTCTGGGTAGCCACCGATACGCAATTTTATATCGCCGGATGGAATACGAATCTGGTGAAAAAAGGGGACGAGCCTAAAAGTTTCGAGGACCTTGCCGCTCCGAAATGGAAAGACACCCTAATGGGCGAGGCGCGTGATTTTCAAATGCTGATCGGATTCGCCAAGCGCAAATACAACAGCGATGACAAGGCAGTCGATTTATTCAAAAGAATTGCCGCTACCCAGGTCGAGTTTCACAAGGGACATTCTCAGCTGGTGGAGTTCCTGGTAGCGGGTCAACGTCCTGTCTGCTTCACCTGCTATTCGCATCATTTTCCGCCGCGCATGAAAAAAGGTGCGCCGATACAGTCGATGCTGACCGAGGGCGTCGGTGAAATCGGTGGCGCGGTGTCCGTCCTTCGAGGAGCGCCACACCCGAACGCGGGTTTGCTTTGGGCGCGTTGGGCGATTAGCGAAGAAGGCCAGCGCGCCTGGGCTCAAGGGGGAGAAACGCCCGCGCATCCGAACGTCGAACCGCTGGAGAGGGTCCGGCCCGCGGCGCCTTACATGCTCACCATCGATGATATTAAGGAATTCCCAAAGTATGAGAAACTCTGGAAAGAAATCTTTCAGATGCGGTGAAGCTGCCCGATCCTGTGTCAGGATTGTTCAATTTGCTGGTTTTTAAGATGCGTGGGGACGGCGCAAATTTGCGTAGCGACTCGCGCATTCTTGATAGAACTTCCCCGCGCCGTAATGCGGCGCGGGGAATGAGTGGATAAATTATCCGTGGTTTCGGCGATCACAGACGGCGTCGATGAGGGCGGGCTTGCCTTGCTTGACCTGTTCGATGGCGCGCTTGAGTGCCGGCTTGAGATCGTCGGCGTTTTCGAACGGGCCTTCGCTGTACCAGCCCATCGATTTCGCGAGGCCGGCGAAATCGGGATCCGGACCGTAGAGATCCATGCCGATATACGCGCGGTTGGGGTCCGTGCCGCGGGTTCTGGCAAGAACCAGTTGATGGTTCCAGTCGTTGTAGTAAGCGCGATTGTTGAACATCACGACAAGCATCGGGATTTGGTATTTCGCCGCGATCCAGAGCGCGCCGGCGTCGAACATGAGATCGCCGTCGGGCTGCAAATCGACGACGAGCCGGCCCGTTCCTTTATTGGCAAGCGCCGCGCCAAGTGACAATCCAATCTGCGTGCCGGTGCCGAGCTCGCGTCCGGCGTGGCAATAGGGCCGGTCGAAGTTCCAAAGCTTCTTGCCCCAGCCGCCCAAGTCTCCTGTGGTGAGGACCCAGTCTTCGCCTTTGATCGCATCCCATACTTCGAGCGCGAGGCGCGGCACGGTCATTGGCTTAGAGTCCCAGTGCTCCTGGGCCTGCTTGTTCCACTTTGCGCGGTTTTCGGTATGGCGTTTGCCGATCTCTTCTTTGCGCTTGGCAATCTTCTCGGCGAGCCCTGCAGTCTTGGCAATTCTCTCCTTCAATAGTTTCGTCAGCAACGGCGTCGTCGTAACGGGGTCGGCCGTCATGCGCTGTTGCGCGTAGAACGGCCGAGCATAGTCCATCGACCATTTGCTAATCTCGATGTCGGTAAAGCCGATATCGATCCAGGTTGCGTTCGCAGCAACTTTGCTGACGACAGTGCGCGTGTCGATATCGCGCACGTGGGTCGGTTTCTCGAAATCGGCGATGTCGAGGGTGAGCACGACGTCGACGTCTTTGTAGCAGCCGTCAGGGTCCATGGTGAGGTTGAGCGGATGATCACTCGGGAAGTTGAGACGGGAGCCCACGTCCCACACCGAAGCGCCCAACGTCTCCGTCAGCTCGACGATGTGATTCCAGCCGTGTGGTGGACGGGCGGCGAAGTCGGCGATGATCGCGACGCGATTGGCACCGGCCAGAGTGTTCGCCGCTTTCTCCAAAGCGGCCGGATCTGCCGACGGAGCTGTCGGAACGTCTACTGCACCGGGCGGCGGCATCTCGATGTCATGATCCAACTGCGCCTCCTGCAAGCCGGCATCGTAAACCATGTAGACAGGTCCCTGGCGCGCGCTCATCATCACTGAGTAAGCACGCGCGAACGAGCCGGGTACGCCGTCGACCGTCGTCGGCTGGTAATCCCACTTGACGAAATTGCGGACCGCTTCGCCTTGACCGTTGGCCGTGTGGATCCAGTCGATAAACGGACGGCGCTTGGGCTCGGCCATCGGACCCGTAGCACCGATGATGAAGACGGGGGCGCGATCGAGATAGGCGTAGTAAATGCCCATTGGCGCGTGCAGCAAGCCGACCAAGTTATGCACGATGGAGATCATCGGCTTGCCCTTGACGCGGGCGTAGCCGTGGGCGATTTGCACGGCGATCTTTTCGTGCTGGCAGAGCAGCATCGGCGGGTCGTTCTCGCCGTAATTGACCAGCGAATCGTGCAGTCCGCGATAGCTCGCCCCAGGATTCAGCGCGATGTACTCGAAGCCGTAGCGTTTGATCATGTCGACGATGACGTCGGACTGCCACCGTCGATCGGATTTCTTAATGGTCTCTACTTTTGGTGCTGGCTTTGCCATGAAATTTTCCTCCTTAATAATTCGATGTGTTAGTGCGGCGGTATCTAAGCCGTCTTTATTCTCAGAAAATGAATGTTACTCAGTATTTCCTTAGATCGTTTCCATTGAGTGTCATTCTGAGCCGTAGGCGAAGAATCTCGGCCGAGATCCTTCACTATCGTTCAGGATGACAACTCTGGGTGACTCGGATATCGCGACCATAAATTTTGATTCCTCGCGCAAGCCCCTGAACCAACATGTGAACTCTTTCCTAAGCGTTTTCGCCGCGACGCCAGACGATGGCGTCCACGAGCGCAGGTTTGCCGGCTTTTACTTGCGCGACAGCGCGGCTCACTGCCGGGCCGATTTCCGCCGGGTCTTCGATCGGTCCCTCGGCATACCAGCCGATGCCTTTCGCGATATGCGCGAAGTCGGGCGGCGGGCCTTCGAGATCCATGCCAATATAAGCACGAGCGGGATCGGTGCCGCGCTGATGCGCCATGTGAATCTGGTGCGCCCAGTCGTTGTAGTAGGCGCGATTGTTGTACATCACGATCAGCATCGGGATCTGATATTTGATCGGCATCCAGAGCGCGCCGAGATCGAACATCAGATCGCCGTCCGGCTGAAGGTCGACGACGAGCCGGCCCGTCCCTTTGTGCGCGAGAGCGACGCCGATCGCAATGCCGATCTGCGTGCCGGTGCCGAGCTCGCGCCCGACGTGACGGTAGGGTTTGTCGAAATCCCAAACTTTGTGGACCCATTCCTTGAGCGTGTTGGCGGTGAGTACCCAATCTTCGTCCTTGATGATTTGCCAGACCTCGTGCGCGAGCCGTGCTTCGGTCATCGGCCGCTCGTTCCATTGCTCCTTCACTTGTTCCTGCCACTTTTGCCACTGACGCGCGTGTCGTTCGCCGATAGCTTTTTTGCGCTCCTCGACGCGCGTCGCCGTCGTCTTGTTTCCGTCGATGCGCTTGCGGCAGGCCGCGGTTAACGCCGGCAGTGAGAGCGCGCTATCGCCGAGCACGCGGAGATCCCAATTGTGGTGCTTGTTGTAGTCGGTCGCCCACTTGCTGATCTCGATGTCGGCGAAGCCGACGTCGATCCACTTGCAGTCAGGCGCGGTCACCACCGAAATCTCGCGTGTCTGCGTGTTGAGCTTATGCGAGCCGCGCGTCCAGTCGACCACGTCGAGGGCGGCGACGAGATCCACGCCTTTGAAGGCGTCGCTGTGAAAGCTCACGCTTAGCGGGTGGCGATTGGGGAAGCCGAGACGCTTGTTGATGTCGTAAACCGATGCGCCGAGAGTCTCGGCGAGCTCCACTGTCGGTTCAAAACCGATCGGCATGCGCGCCGCGTATTCCGTCAGCAGCAATGGATTATTTGCGGCGACAAGCATGTCGGCGGCTTGTTCGACGACCGCTGGCTCAGGCGCGATGCGTGAGGGAACCTTGACCGTGTAATTCGGCAGCGCCATCTCCTCTTTGAGCGGGCTTTCCTGCATCGCCGAATCATAAACCATGTAAACCGGGCCCTGCGGCTCGCTCATCATGATCGAGTAGGCGCGTGCAAACGAATCCGGCACGCCGTGAATGCTGCCGGGCTGGTAGTCCCACTTGGTAAAACCGCGGACGACATCGCCTTGGGCGAAGGCGGTATGGATCCAGTCGATGAACGGGCGGCGGAGCTTTTCGTCCATCGGACCCGTCGCGCCAACGATAAAGACCGGGCAGCGATCGATGTACGCGTAGTAAATCCCCATCGGCGCGTGCAGCAGGCCGACGACGTTGTGGACGATGGCCATCATCGGCTTACCGCTCGCCTTGGCGTAGCCGTGGGCGATCTGGACGGCGATCTTTTCGTGATTGCACAGCAGCATCGGCGGCTGGTTCTCGCCATAATTCACCAGTGAGTCATGCAGGCCGCGATAACTCGCGCCAGGATTGAGCGCGATGTACGGAAACTCGTACTGCTTGATCAGATCAACGATGACGTCGGATTGCCAGCGTTGGGGGGATTTCTTGATTTCAGTGTCGCTCATATCATTTTTTCCTCATTTCACAAAGGTTGTCTAACAATTATCAAGCAATGCGATTGTTGCTCAATGTATTCGTATCACGGAGGCCAAATTCCGCTAGGGCATACGCCACTTGATATCTGGGATTGGCTAAATTCGTCAAGTCCATTGGGTGTCGCCGGATTTCCCGATTGCTAAAATCACCGTCACTGCAGGATTTCCTGGCATTCAGTAACGAATCCATGGTAAAAACTTCTCGATTTTGTTCGGCTCCAATTGTTTCTTAAATTCCAAGGAAGCAACGACAGATCGATGAGTAGTAGTGCTTTGTGCGCTGCAGTCTCCGGTTTGGTGTTCGTCGGAGCATGCATTCTCTTGATCAGCACGCCATGGGGGCTCGCTCTCTATCTAGATTCTATAGTCTATATTGGTGTCGCTCGGAGTATCCTAAACGGCGATGGGATTTACTTCCTGAACGAGGTGGGTGCGTTAGCCCCTGTGACTGTATATCCGCCTCTCTACTCAGTTATGATTGCAGTCTTTAGCATGTTCGGATTGGATCCTCCCGATGGAGCGCGAGCGACCAGCACGTTTTTTTTTGCGGCCAATGCGGCTCTTGTGGCGTTCATAGTCTATCGTGCTACTTCGTCGAAGATCGCTGCTCTGCTTGCAAGCTATCTCGCACTCAGCGCATTTCCTATGGTTCACATTCATCTACAGGCGCTTTCCGAACCAATGTTTATTTTCCTCTCATTCTTGGGGTTCTGTTTCTTGGCGCTCTACCTAAGTGACGGCCGCCCCAGGATGCTGTATTGGGCGTCGCTAACTATCGCTCTGAGCAGTCTTACGAGATACGTTGGGATTGCCATTATTCTCACGGGTACCGTTGCGATTCTTTGGTTGGGCAAGCAATATTGGAAGAAAAGGTTGATCGATGCAGGCATGTTTTTTGGTCTCAGTTCTTTACCGTTGATTGGTTGGGTTTTAAGAAATTACTCACTCGCGGGGAATACCGTCAATCGAACGTTCGGGTTCCATCCACCGGGACTGATCGACCTAGTGCCAGCGACCGATACGATTTGTCTGTGGTTATTACCGGTTGGCTGGGGCGATTCAACGCCGTGGGTGAACCGCGTCATTGTGGGAGCATTATTTCTTTCACTGGCTTGGATGTGTACAAAAATTGGTTTTCCGAGATCACGCTATGCCCAGGTCGCGGGATTGAGTGTGCTAATCTATTGTGGTTTTTTGCTGATCTCCTGGTCGATCGTTGACCAGCCGCTCTATTTCGATACTCGCACTTTGGCTTTTCCATACGTCGGGGTTATGATCGTGGCGGTGTCCATCGTCACCGCTTGGCTTAGGGCAACCAGACCACGGGAAAAATCTTGGCGCTGGTTTGGCTTCGATTGTTTAATCATTACTATTTTTATGGCGCAATCGATAATGGCAGTTATCTGGTTGCGCGAAAGCTATTCTAACGGTCTTGGTTTTCCTATAGAACGATGGCGAACCTCCGAGTTGATGAAGTTCGTAAAAACCGCGAGCCCTGGCGTGATTTTCAGCAATGCTCCAGACTTTATCTATACAATTACAGGCAATCGGGCGGCCATGATCCCGCGGAAGATCGATCCCAATAATCGTCTTCCTAATAAGCGTTATTCTGATGAAATCACCGAGATGAAAGGGCGACTATCAAAGAGCAACGGGTTTATCTTGTATTTTGACGCAGAAAACCGCCTATGGTTTTTACCGTCCAAAGATGAACTAGAAATGAAATTGCCATTACAAGTGATAAAAACTGCAACGGAGGGCACTATATACACCCTACGAAATCTCACGGCAGTTGCAGAACACGAAAAGCATGCCGTTGGAGAGTCGCACTAAATATGGG
>VBKY01000182.1 GCA_005879255.1 Deltaproteobacteria bacterium | reverse complement strand
GATATGCAGGTTTCCGAAAGGGCTAATCACTCGCAGTCCGTCGCGTCGCAGCGCTTCAAGATGTCGGCCACGAGCGATAAAGACGACCTCGTGTCCGCCGCGAGCCAGCGGCGCACCGAAATATCCGCCCACCGCGCCAGCGCCCATCACGGCGATACGCATGATTTTTCTCCCATCCCGCGTAACTCTATTCTTGGGTTTTGCTGATGTCAATTTCGCGACCTCTATGCGAGATAGTGCTTTGGCGATTTAAGCTTTGCGCGCCGATATGTTATGAAACCAACCCATGGAGAGGATCGATCCGCAGCAAGACCACGAAAAGCTGAAAGGTTTTGGTCCCGGCCAGCGAGTGATGTTCAAGGGAAAACCTTACACCGTTCAGTGCCGCACCACGCTTGCTTCCGGTGAAGCCGCGGTCGTGCTTCAAGGAGAAAAAGAGCAATTCGTAATTGGCGCTAATCAATTCCTCGCTGCTATGGATCACCACGACTAGAATAGGTCTTGAGAAAGCGACAAGGAGCAGTCATGGGGAAAATCCGTTTGACATTGGCGTGCTGGGATTATGACCGGACACGCGCGTTGCAGGATGGCCGGGTTGAAGTTGAAGGAGTGGATCTGACGTACTTACCGCTACGCGTCGAAGAGACTTTTTGGCGCATGCTGCGCTATGGCGAGTTCGACGTCGCGGAAATGTCCACGGGTTCCTTTTTGATAGCGCGCGATAAAGGCGCGCCACGATTGATTGGTATACCAGTTTTTCCATCGAAAACTTTTCGCCACTCGTGCATATACATCAACACCGATTCGGCAATAAAAAAACCAGCCGATATGGCGGGCAAGAGAGTCGGCGTGCCCGAGTACCAGATCACGATGGCCACTTGGGCCCGCGGCATCTTGCAGCATGAGTACGGCGTGCCGCCGGAAAAAATGACGTGGTTTACCGGCGGCGAAGAACATCCCGGACGCCAGGACAAGGTCAAGCACAATCTGCCGGCCAATATCGATATTCAACCCATTCCGCCTGACAAGACTCTTTCCGGCATGCTCGAGGATGGCGAAATCGATGCGATGATTTCGGCGCACATGCCGTCGCCGTTTGTGCGCCGCCACCCCAAGGTGCGGCGCTTGATCCCCAACTTCCGCGAAGTGGAACAGGAATACTTTAAGCGCACGAAGATTTTTCCGATCATGCACACGGTGGTTATGCGCGAAGAGGTGTACGAAAAGCATCCGTGGATCGCCCGGAGTCTTTTCAAGGCATTTGATGAAGCCAAACGGCTTTGTCAGGACGCGATGTACGAATTCTCCGCGCTCAAATATATGCTGGCGTGGTCTATCGACGAGATAGAAAAAGAGCGCGAAGTTCTCGGCCCAAATGCGTGGGCTTATGGTTTGGAAGCGAATCGCCACATCCTGGAGACGCTCGTACAATACACTTATGAGCAGGGCCTGATCAGCAAGCGGCCTGAGGTGGAGTCGCTTTTTGCGAAGAGCACGCTCGAGGAATTCAAGATCTGAGGAGCGGCTCCGATTCTGAGTTAAATCGGTTGGCCGGACTCAATGGCAGACGAAAAAACAACGAACTTCGAAGAGACTAAGTGGTGGATCGATCGCGGACCGGTCAAGGAACGGGACAAATCCGCCGAACCCATTAAGGGCATCATCGAGAAGTGGGCCTATGAGCTGCTTAAGAACTACAACCAAGATCAAGCCGCCAAGAATCTGGTCGACATCAATTCTAAGATCCTCAATGGAATGTCCGTTGGTCCCGGCGCGTGGGGTTACTACTCACTGGACGTGGGTACCTATCCGCCGGAAAAGTTGGCCAAGATCAAAAGCAGTCTGCCGCTTCCGCCAGGCACACGGGGCATCGTCATCGATGCGGGCTATTCCGTCCGAGTGATCATCACCGGTGAGCCGATCGGTGAACGCTACATCGATGTCAATTTTACCGACGCGCCATCCTTGGACTACTGGGTGAACGGTCAATTAGTTGAGGAAAGAGTGTTTTCGAACGTCGGCGAAGCGCTGAAGCGAATTCGCGCCAATCTGCCCGACTACTTGAGACCGCCGGCAGAAGATTAATGACAGCCACAAGTTTGTGGCGTGCAGGCGCAGCCACCGGCCGACGCGCCCGAGTCTTTTCCTGATCCGGGCGAACTAAATACCGACAACTGTTTTTCCACCGCGCTGCTCTCGCACTCCGGGCAGCTCACTTGCTCGCGCGTCGACCGCACGATGGTCTCGAAGCGGTGCTGGCAACGGCGGCAGCTGTACTCAAATATCGGCATGAGACCGCACTTGCGGACAGATCTGGACGGTTATTCTAAAGTTCTATGCGCTACGGATTTTCGGTTTCTTTGGTTTGGCGACTTCACGAATCGGAGTTTCCCGCGGAATCGATTCAAGGGCGACGACTTCTAAGCCGTAACCACGCAGTCCGACCAGATGTTTCTTGTTATTGGTCAGCAGGCGCATTTTGCGCACGCCTAAGTCGCGCAGAATCTGCGCGCCAATTCCGTATTCCTTGAAGTTCGCCTGATAAACAAAGGAACGATTCATGCCCCTCTGTTGTTTACCTTCAAGCTTGGGGTAGGTGACCATGTCGGGACGTATTCCCTTATGCTCAGGTTGGAGGTAAAGAATGATCCCTTTGCCTTTTCTCGCGATGATTTCCATCGATCGTTGAATCACGGCGCCGGTGTTGAGCAGCTCGAAGCCGAAAACGTCGCCGGGCACGTACTTGGTGTGGACTCGCACCAAGGTTTCTTCCTTGGGCGAAATATTACCCTTGATCAGCGCTAGATGCTCGCTCTGATCGACGAGGGTGTTGTAGACGATGGCCTGAAAATCTCCGCCGAGGCGTGTCGGAAGCGGCGCCGCGGCGGCCCGATAAACCAACGATTCGTAATTGAGGCGGTATTGGATGAGGTCGGCGATCGTTACGACTTTAAGCTTGTGTTTTTTGGCAAAGCGCATGAGGTCCGGTTGGCGCGCCATGGTGCCGTCGTTCTTCATAATCTCGCAGATCACGCCGGACGGATTGAGCCCGGCGAGGCGGGCCAAATCCACCGAGCCTTCAGTCTGGCCCGCGCGTACCAGGACGCCGCCATTGCGCGCCCGGAGCGGGAATATATGGCCCGGGGTTGCCAAGTCCTGCGGTTTGGCGTCATCAGCGATCGCATCAAGGATCGTCTTGGCGCGGTCGGCGGCGGAGATGCCCGTGGTGATTCCCGTGGCCGCGTCGACGGAGACGGTAAACGCCGTGCCAAACGGCGAAGTATTTTCGGACACCATCATTGACAAACCCAGATGTCTGACTCTTTCTTCGGTCAAGGGAAGGCAGACTAAACCGCGCCCATGGGTTGCCATGAAGTTGATCGCTTGCGGGGTAACCTTTTCCGCGGCCATGCAAAGGTCACCCTCGTTTTCGCGGTCTTTGTCATCCATAAGGATAACCATACGGCCGCGGCGAATTTCATCAATCGCCTCTTCAATCGTCGCCAATGGCATGGAAATTCACTTTATCATCTTGATTTGCACCGTCAAATGAGGCGGCGACAGGGTCTTCCAGCTACGTAGCTATGTTGACTTTCCTCTTTCGAGTGCTAGCGTATTTTGTAATTTAGCAAATTGTTGTGAAAGTCAGCCTGCTTAAAAAAACCGTTGCCGCCGCAGTTCTGCTGTTTATTTTCACCATCGGTGGCTTCGCTCTAAGTCTGGCGCATGATAACGCGCTGGCCGGCGTCACTTTTTCGCGTGAATCGCGCCTCGGCTTGGCGAATCGCGGGTGGCAACTAGCGAGCGAGAGCTATCCCCTGGGGCTGTGCATAGAATCGGCAATCGGCACTGTTTCATCCCTTATTACTCAAAGCCTGGGAGACGGATCTCGCCCTATTGGCACCGTGCCTCCGGTGCGTCGCCTGTCGTCGATTTACTCGCGCGCTTATGCGCGGAAAATTTCGCTTCACATGCTCGATTCGGTCTTGTTGATTTAATCCCTCACCCGATTCGTTTACTTATCCGTTATTGTGATTGTTATCCGTACGGTCGCCCGGCAGAAGGGTAGGCCACGGGTTGACTGGTATTGTTTTCTTGCCCTGGAGTCCTCGCGCCATCCGGAAACGTGGAGCTTCAACGAGGGCAGTCCAAAAAAAATGGAACAATGCCAGTGAAAGGGTTGTCTAACAACTTCGGAGGTAATGTCATGATCGTAAAGAAGCAGGTCAAAACGCAGGCATCTAACAATGGCGGCCGGGCGCCGTTTTGGCTGACGGGACGGGAGCAGCCCAGCGTCCCGGTTACAGAAAGGGCCATGGCGGTATTTCAGCCGGACATCCTCGTCGACGCTCAATTTCAGTCTACTTACCGGCGGCGTTTCTATCTGGATCCCGAACGGGTGCTCATGCTTGCCGTGCTACAAGACGCGGTCGTCTGTTTTCAAGAGAACTTAACCGCCACGTGCAAGCGCAAGCAGGTGATGCATGTGGAAGCCGAGGAATGGATTCTAAATAAGGACAGATCCTATTTGTTCGCGTTTGAAAATGTTTGTGAAATGCTTGGATACGACGCCGGCTACATGAGAGAAGGACTGCTGCGCTGGAAGCGCGCGGCGCTCGCCAGTCGCAACGAAAGACGCGGACGGCAAACCATGAGCCGGTTGGGAACGGGGTTAAGAAATAATATGGGAGCGATGTCGCCGGGTCGGATGAGTGACCTGCGAGCGCATGCGTTAAAAACTGGCGATCGTTCCCGGCAATGATGGAGGATGTAAAATGGCAACGGAGTTAAGTCCCAAAAGGAGTGTCAGTGTCTCATCGCTTGTCGTCGGCAGCGCACTTTGCGTGTTGGCGGGAGTCGGCGTTAGCGCCGCGATTGAGCGGTATCATTCGGCTAGCCAGATGATGCAGGTCGCAGGCGCGGCGACCAGCGCCACGCCTCAGAGTTTACCCGACTTTGCCAGCCTGGCCAAAAAGATCGGTCCGTCTGTGGTCAACGTTTCGACCACGCAGATTCGCAGGCCGGCGCAAGATCCGTCGTCGCCCTTCGGCGGCGACGATCCCAGTAGCCAATTCTGGGAGAGATTTTTCGGCGGGCGCATGCCACGCGGGCCGCAACGACAAAACGGTTTGGGTTCCGGATTCATCATTGACGGTAACGGAACCATACTCACGAATTACCACGTCGTGGACGGGGCTCAGAAGATTGCCGTGACTTTGTCGGACGGGAAAAATTACGATGCCAAGGTTATCGGCAAGGATCAGAAGTCCGATATCGCGGTAATCAAAATTGACGCGGGTCAGGATCTGCCAGCGGTAACGCTTGGCGACTCCGATCGCCTTGAAGTCGGTGAGTGGGTGATGGCGATCGGTAATCCTTTCGGTCTTGACCATACAGTGACATCCGGCATTGTCAGCGCCAAGGGACGGCAGATTGGCGCAGGTCCATATGATAATTTCATTCAAACCGACGCTTCGATCAATCCCGGCAACTCAGGCGGGCCTTTGATTAATCTGCGCGGTGAAGTAGTGGGCATCAATACGGCCATCTTCAGCCAGTCCGGTGGCAACATCGGCATTGGCTTCGCAATTCCGACAAATTCGGTGAAGGAATTGCTGCCGCAACTCAAAGACAAAGGCAAGGTCGTACGCGGCTATCTCGGTACGACGGTACAAAAGATTACGCCGGAAATCGCCGACTCGCTCAGCTTGAAACAATCCAAGGGCGCGTTAGTGGCAGAAGTTTTAAAGGGCAGTCCGGCCGAGCGCGCCGGGATCAAACTCGGCGACATTATCACCGAGTTTAACAGTAAAGAAATCAAAGACTCAGCGGACCTGCCAGCACTTGTCGCGCGCGTGACACCGGGAATGACGGTCCAGCTGAAAGTTCTGCGCGATGGCAAAGAAGTGACCTTGCCGCTGACGGTCGGTGAAATGAAAGAAAAGGAAATCGTTGCCTCGACCCAAGAAGGCGACTTAGGCCTGGTGGTTCAACCCGTGACGCCGGAAATAGCGGAAAGTCTGGGGATCGATCGCGCTGAAGGGCTCGTCGTTACTTCGGTGGTTCCGGGCAGTGCCGCAGACGAGGCGGGTTTAAGAGCCGGCGATCTGATTGCGCAGGTCAATCGCCGTCCAGTAAAGAGTCTCGCCGAATATAACCGCGAAATAGCGCGAAGTGAAAAAGGCAAATCGGTACTATTTCTAGTCCGCCGCGGGCAGGGAAGCCTATTTCTGGCGCTAAAGCGCTAGCTCAATAGCGAATCATCTGCCACTCCCGCTCAGCTTTCGGCGGCTCTATTTTTCCGCCGTTCTGAAAGCTGAGCGGATTTTCTTTATCTCGTGCCCTCACGGATCTAACTTCAGACGGATTTCATTCCCATAACTTTTCCTGGTAGATTGCTTTCTTTGACCACAGTAAGCGGGAGAGAGCTAAATGAAAGTGGGTCTGATCGGCCATCGAGGCGCGGGGAAAACAACCATATTCAACATGTTGACGGGGCTTCAAGCTCACGTTGGCGGCTTTGGTGGCAAGGAAGAAGTTCATCTCGGCGTGATCAAAGTTCCCGACGCGCGCATCGACAAGCTGTCGGAGCTTTTTGAGCCGAAAAAGACCACTTACGCCGAAATCCGCTTCACTGATTTTCCGCCGAGCGAGACCGAGGAGGATCTTAAGTCGAATAACGCGATCGTTACACAGATGCGCGAAGTTGATGCCATTGCGCTGATATTGCGTGACTTCGACAGCGACGCCAATCCTATAAAAGAATTAAACAATCTGCTCGCCGAAATGATTCTCACCGATCTCGCTGTGGTCGAGAACCGACGCAACCGTTTGAAGAAAGAAAAGGCGCGACCTCAAGAAGAGAGCTTGCTCGAGCGCTGCACAAACACGCTGGAAAATGAAGAGAGCTTGAGAAATCTGAACTTCAGCGCCGACGAAGAAAACTTGGCCGCTGGCTTCGGCTTTCTCAGCCGCAAGCCCTTGCTGGTCATCTTCAATCAGGCTGACGAAAAAGCCGGAAGGCCAGTCGATGCAGCCTACCAAGAAGACCTCGAGCGGCGCGGATTGGAAGGGCTCGCTCTCGCCGGCAAGGTAGAAATGGAAATCGCGCAGCTCGATGAAAGCGACCGGATGGCATTCCTCAAAGAGATCGGTATCGAGGAGCCGGCGCGTGACCGGTTTATCCGCGCTTCCTACCGACTTTTGGATTTGATCAGTTTCTTTACGACAGGCGAAGATGAAGTCCGTGCTTGGACGATCGCTCATGGCACAGCCGCAAAGAAAGCCGCAGGCAAAATCCACAGCGATATCGAGCGTGGATTTATTCGCGCCGAAGTGATCGCGTACGACGAGTTCATCGCATACGGCAGCGAGGCGAAGTGCAAAGAAGCGGGCAAGCTCCGCCTGGAAGGCAAAGATTATGTCGTCGAGGACGGCGACATCATCCATTTTCGGTTTGCGGTCTAAGTGATCTCGCGGCATTTCTCGTCCAGAACTCTTTCAAACTGGAGTTTGAGGGAAGTCGTAAAATAGACTATTATCCGCCGCTGCCAATGCTCCAGAAGGAGATCGCGATGAGGAAGGAATTGCATTGTCCTGCCGGACTTCGTTTGAGCCCGTTGCGAAGAATTGCGCGATTCTTAA
>VBKY01000732.1 GCA_005879255.1 Deltaproteobacteria bacterium | reverse complement strand
ATCAACTTGAAAGCCGCCAAGCAGATCGGACTCACGATTCCGCCGAACGTCCTGGTGAGGGCGGACAAGGTGATCAAGTAAAAGGCAAAAGTAAAAATTAAAAATGAAAAATGGCAAGAAAGATGTGACGAAAAAAATCACCGTGCCTGCGCTTTGCGCCGTGCTCTTTGCGCTTAGCCATTCTGCGTCGGCGCAACAGGCGAAGAAAGTCCCACGGATTGGTTATGTGGACGCTGGATCGCCTGCCACAACAGGGCACCGCGCCCAGGCCTTCATGCAGGGGTTGAGCGAGCTCGGCTATGCGGACGGCCAGAACATTGCAATCGACTACCGATGGGCCGAGGGAAAGTTAGAACGACTGACCGGCTTCGTCGCCGAGCTAATCCAGGCCAGAGTTGACGTGATAGTTTCTTCGGCTACACCAGCGATACGGATCGCCAAGGAACAAACCACTGCCATCCCCATCGTGATGGCGGGAGTCACTGATCCAGTCGGAAACGGATTTGCTGTTAGCCTGGCACGTCCAGGAGGAAACATAACGGGGCTGACCCACGTTTCCCCGGATTTGACCGGGAAACGGCTAGAGTTACTCAAGGAAGTTGTTCCACGCCTCTTACGCGTAGCTGTCCTCTGGAATCCGAATCAGCCGGGTCAGTCAACCGCTTTCAAAGACATGCAGGCAGCAGCACAGGGACTAAAGGTAACAGTGATCTCCATGGAAGTCCGAAGCCGGGAAGAAATTGAGAGGGTCCTTTCCGGCAAGGGAAAGGAACGCCCTCAGGCACTCTTCGAGCTTCCGGACCCTTTGACCTTCTTCAACCGGGAACTGATCGTGGAGTTCGCGGCTAGGCAGAGGCTCCCGGCGATGTACAGCTTCAGAGAGTACGTGGATGCCGGCAGCCTTATGTCCTATGGTACCAGCTTCCCAGACTTGTTCCACCGCGCCGCTACTTATGTGGATAAAATCTTGAAAGGCGCAAAACCAGCCGATCTTCCATGGAGCAGCCGAAGAAGTTCGAGCTCATCATCAATCTGAAAGCAGCGAAGCAGATCGGCCTGACGATCCCGCCGAATGTGTTGGCGCGGGCGGACAGGGTGATCAAATGACAGAGGTCAGAGATCCGAAGTCAGAGATCGGAAAAGCAGGACGGACAGCAATGACTAAAAAAACCATTCTCTTTGCTCTATGCTCCCTGCTCCTTGCTCCGTCCTCTGCATCCGAGGCGCAGCAGCCAACGAAAATCCCTCGGATAGGATACCTAACTGTTGCATCCCTTTCCTCTAACGTGGCTCGCGTCGAGGCATTCCGGCAGGGGCTGCGCGAGCTGGGTTACGTGGAGGGGAAAAATATTGTCATTGAGTGGCGATCTGCAGATGGGAAATTCGAACGCCAGGGTAAACTCGCGGCCGAACTAGTGCGTCTCAAGGTAGACGTCATCGTATCGAGCGGTCCGACAATGACCCGGGCCGCCAAGGAAGCAACCGCTACGATCAGCCTGGCGCGACCTGGAGGGAACATTACTGGACTGTCGGTGCTTTCCCCGGAGATAAGCGGGAAACAACTGGAGCTGCTGAAGGAGATCGTTCCTAAGCTTTCCCGCGTGGCCGTCCTCGGGAATTCGAACGAGCCGGCTAACCCAAAAACCTTAAAGGAGATAGAACTGGTCGCAGGGTCATTCAGAGTGCAGCTTCAACCCCTGGACGTACTAGGTTCCAAGGATATTGAGACTGCATTCCGAGCCGCAACCAAGGCGCATGCTGACGCAGTTATTGTGCTGGCTTCCGCCATCGTTACTGATCACCGTACAGAGATTGCAAACCTAGCGCTAAAGAGCCGGCTGCCGGCGATCTACATGTCGTCAATCTGGGTGGACGACGGCGGCCTTATGAGCTACGGGACGAGCCTTATCGACTTATCCCGCCGCGCGGCGACTTACGTCGACAAAATTCTCAAAGGCGCCAAGCCCGCCGATCTCCCTGTGGAGCAGCCGAAGAAGTTCGAGTTCATCATCAATCTCAAAGCAGCGAAGCAGATCGGCTTGACGATTCCGCCGAACGTCCTGGCGAGAGCGGATAAGGTAATCAGATGACAGAGGTCAGAAGTCGGAGGTCAGAGGTCAGAAATCAGAGGGAAGGGATTAACCGCCGAGACGCGTCCTTCGACCAAGCTCAGGATGCACGGCTATGAAGAACATGGCAAAAGCTGAAGATGGAGAAATTATAATATGACAACAGAGCACACCACGACTGGACTTATCGGCGCGTCAATACGCCGCGTCGAAGACGCGCCCCTGATTACCGGCGCCGGATGCTATACGGATGACATCCAGCTGCCGCGAATGCTCCACATGGCGCTTCTGCGTAGCCCCTACCCGCATGCGAAAATAATTTCTATCAATACAAACGCAGCGAAGGCGATGGCCGGAGTGATCGCCGTCGTGACCGGCGATGACCTCAGCGAGCGGCTGCATGTTCCGGCTATCCCGATGGTGCCCGGCATGAAGATACCGCCCCATCCGCTGCTGGCGCGCGGCGCCGTCCACGCGGTCGGCACTCCCTTGGCGGCGGTGGTTGCTCAAAGCCGCGCCCTCGCACAGGATGCGGCGAGCGCCATCGACGTGGAATATGAAGCGCTGCCTGCTGTGGTGAATGCCGAAAAGGCGCTAGAGCCCGGCGCGCCGCTTGCCCGCGAGGAGCTGGATAGCAACGTGTGCTACATCGTGACGAAAAAAGGTGGCGACGTAGACAAGGCATTCGCGGAGGCCGAGCATATCGTTCGGATGCGTATCGCCAGCCCGCGGTTGGTAGCGATGGCAATGGAGCCAAGAGGCATCGTGGCGAAGCCGGAACCGACGGGGGATCTGACGGTTTGGCTCTCAACTCAGAGCCCACACCGTGTGCGTACAGATCTTGCCGCCGCGATCGGATTTCCTGAGCACAGGATTCGCGTCATCGCGCCTGATGTCGGCGGCGGGTTCGGCAGCAAAGGACTGCTCTACCAAGAAGACGCGCTGGCCAGTCACCTGGCGCTTAAGCTCGGCCGGCCCGTGAAGTGGATCTCCACGCGTAGCGAGGATTTCGTCACCACGAATCAAGGTCGTGACCAGGTGATGACGTCCGAGCTGGCCCTCAAGCGGGATGGCACCATGCTCGGCTTGAAAGTGCGCGTGATCGGGAATCTGGGCGCTTACCTGAACTCCCTTTCTGCGATACCGCCACTGCGCATGATGGCGATGGCCCCGGGCTGCTACCA
>VBKY01000096.1 GCA_005879255.1 Deltaproteobacteria bacterium | reverse complement strand
GCAGGATCTTTACGGCTCCATGACATACTCTCGGCCGACGCCCGATAAACAAAGGCCCCGCATGTAGCGAGGCCTTTAACCATCAAATGCGCGGATCAGGTTAAATTAATCGGCAAGCGTCGTCGGAAACATCAATGATTTAACGGTGACGGGAATGACTTCGGTGATCCCCAAGCACTCGCCGATATCGATGTAATCCAAGTCACCGACTTCGATGCCATCCACAGCGATGATGTCGCGCGCGACTTTGAACTCTTCTTTGAGTATTCCACCGAGCGACTTGGCGATATCGAGATCCAAAGTGAGATAAAGCGGACATTTCGTGTCGTCTGAATCTTTTAAAATCTCGGCGACGCCTGCCGCGATGCGCTTGACCGATTGATAATCCGGCACGCCATTCACGCTTAAAGACAAGGCCAAACCCGCAGTGAACCGCGGCAGATCGAACTTACGCAACGATTGCCTGAGCGATTCACTCACCGAATCACCATCGCGAATGGCTGCTTGAATGACTTTGAGCCCGTGCACCGGCAGCGCCTTTTCGTTGGAAACATAGCTGGTGTTGCCGCTGGCTTGAATGGTGTATTCGCCGGCGCCGATGACGGTAGCGCGAATACCTTCGATGGGCTCGCGCAGGATATCCTTCGGCAGTTTCTTCAAATACTCGCGCATGTTCTTACCGAGCACGGGCCCGATGTCACCATAGGCTTTGGGATCGCGGTCATAGACATGCTCGGAAACGCCGCCGGAGAAAACAATATGCTGTATTTGCGTGAAACCGCGATAATTGGTGAACGACGGTGTAACCATTAGCGAACTAGCCATGGGCGAGTTTGGTCCTTCTTCAATCGTCTCGAAGAGAATTCTCGCCATGTAGGCGCCAAAGTCTTCCTTCATTTTTTCAGTAATCGTCTGACCGAGCTCCACTTTGTAGCCGAGCTCTTTCATCATCGTCCGGCCGGCATCTTCGATGCGCGTGATCTTGTCCTTCTCGTCGAAAGCGATCAGACGCGCCCCGATGTTGATCGCAGCCGTTTGCGTCACGACGCCGTCTTCCACCAGAGAGAATTTCGTCGTGCCGCCACCCATATCGACGTTGAGCACGATTTTGTGCTCGCTCTTCGACAAATCCACCGCGCCGCAACCATACGCCGCAAGCAGCGCTTCGTGATTATGACCCGCCGCGGCGCAGATAAACTTGCCCGAGTATTTGGCGAAGTTCTCGACGATGGGCTGGGCGTTTTCTTTCTTGAGCGCTTCGCCGGTGATGATCACGGCGCCGGTGTCGACATCCTCCGGCGTCAGGCCCGCCTCTTTATAGGCGCTGTGAATAAACTCATTAACCTTGTCGGTATCGATCTTGGTCGCCGACACGTAGGGAGTCAGCATGATCGGTGAGCGGTAAAGCACCTCGCGGTTGGTCACTCTGAATTTTCCGGACAGCGACGCGCCTTCGCGCCGCAACGTGATGTGGGAGAAAATCAAATGCGACGTCGATGAACCGATATCGATGCCCACGCTCTTGAGCGAGAACATCTCGAGCCCTTCGATATCGGTGACAATCTCGTCTTCTCCGATGATGAAATTGTCCGGATGGTCGTGATCATAGATGTCGTCGTGCATCTTTCGCCTCGATCTTTCGCGCGAATTTTCCATACCCTAATAATAGGAATCCCCGCGCGCGGCGGGGATTCCTTTAGCTTACCTAATTTCCGCTCGGGAGGAATCGCCTATTGTTTACCCATCGCCTTGGACCATTCGTACTCCGGATTGGTGTAACATTCCTCCGGCATGATGCTCTTGATGCCCCGTTTGTTCAGTTCCTCTTCGAACTTTCTCCGAATGAATGGATCCTCGTTGGGATACTCGATCTGGTCTTTAGCGCGGTCTTCGACTTTTTCTGCGTGGCCGTGGAACTGCATCGGCGGATGGAGCGCGAGATAACGCGCCATGTCACCGCCGGCGTTAAAATGCTGGTGGAACCACTTGTTAGGCGGCGTCACCATGCTGCATTCATGCCACGGGCACACGATCTTCTCTTTGCCTTCTTCCCACATGATCGAATAGCCTTCGCCCGCCGGAATGATGATCGCGCGGCCCGGACCATGGCGGTGCGCCTTCTTGTAGGTCTTCGGTGCAAAGACCGACATATGCGCGGTCAATTCGGAATTTGGGAACTGCATGAACACGCTTTTACCGCCGGCACCCCGTCGTTCGTTGGCGTCCAGCTTATTCCACGCGCGCATGTCGGGAAAGAAATTGCCGTACCAAAAACCGCGCAAGCCGAGGCCCTCGTCGAAGTCCTTTGCTTGGACGAGTTTGGCTTCGGAGTAAAAGTCCCCCTCAGTGATGGCAGTGGTCGGCTCAAAGGAATTGTTGAAATACAACTCGGGATCCGGCAGTGCGGACATGGCCATCGGCATATAACTGTAATGAAACAGCCGTACCGGCTTGTCACCCTGCATATTGCTGAAAACATGCTGATGGTGGCGCGGCACCAAAAACATCGAATGCTCTTGCCACTCAAAGCTCTTCTTGGGTTTGTTTTCGGCCCACACAGTCGAGAGGCCGCGACCAGAACATACGTAGACGATTTCATCCAGGGCGAACTTGATCGGAGGCGTTGATTTGCCGGGTGCAATTTCGCTTACACGTGCCGAGCTAACACCTTCTTGGCCCAACAGCTGAATGAATGCGGCTTTGCAGCCTCTCTCTTCCCACCACTCCAACTCGATGGTACGTAAATCTTCAATATAATAACCGGTATGGATCGGAATCCCCTTCGTTTTCATCCACCGATCATAGGTGAATTCCTTACTCCACATCGTGACGACCGGTTCTTGTTTGGCTGCTTCGGCCATAAATCTTCCTCCTTGTCTCTTTCTTCTATCGTCTCGCTTCTTTGCTGGCAACCTGCAATCGCACAACTGCCCATTGCAGTGCCGCTTCGGCTGCGTCCCAATCCTTTTCTTCCCGGTTGAGCTCGGCCAGCCGATTTTCCGCGCGTTCTTTGGCCTGCTGCGCTCGTGCTACATCGATTTCCGCAGCGAACTCCGCAGCTGGCGCCAATACGGTCATAACATTATCCAAAACCTCGGCATAGCCCCCGCTTACTGCCAGAGTCGTCTTACTAGTGCCCTGCTTGTAGCTCATCTCGCCGGGCACGAGCGTCGACAAAAAAGCGATGTGATTCGGTAGCACGCCGAACTCGCCCAATTCCCCCGGGGCGGTGACTTCATCGACTTCTTCGTCGAGAAGCATCTGACTCGGCGTCACCACTCGAAGCGTGATTTTGTCGGCCATCTTCTTTCAATGACTGGCATGGTCAGTCTGATTTGAACGGCTTGAACATTTTGAACTATTTGAACGAAAAACGACCTTTCGTTCCAGGCGTTCAAACCGTTCCAAACGTTCAAAAATACCTGCCATCACCAATCAGTCTTTACGCCGCCGCCATCTTCTTGGCTTTCTCAACAGCCTGCTCGATGGTGCCGACCATATAAAAAGCCTGCTCGGGAATATCGTCGTGTTTGCCGTCGACGACTTCCTTGAAGCCACGGATCGTGTCCTTCAATTCCACGTAGGCGCCGGGAGTTCCGGTGAACGCCTCGGCGACGTGAAATGGTTGCGACAGAAAGCGCTGAATTTTGCGCGCCCGGGCGACGGTCAATCTATCTTCTTCGGACAACTCATCCATACCGAGAATGGCAATGATGTCTTGCAAGTCTTTGTAACGCTGGAGGATCAGCTGCACCGAACGAGCAACATCGTAATGCTCCGAGCCGACCACATGGGGATCCAAAATTCGTGACGTTGAGTCGAGCGGGTCCACCGCCGGATAGATACCCAACTCGGCGATCTGCCGCGACAGCACCGTGGTCGCGTCCAAGTGCGCGAACGTCGTCGCCGGCGCCGGGTCGGTCAAGTCGTCGGCGGGGACATAAATCGCCTGGACCGAGGTAATCGAACCTTTCCGCGTCGTGGTAATCCGTTCCTGGAGCTCGCCCAAGTCAGTCGACAAAGTCGGCTGATAACCGACGGCCGAAGGCATACGGCCGAGCAGGGTCGAAACTTCTGAGTTGGCCTGGGTGAAACGGAAGATGTTGTCCAGGAAGAGCAGCACGTCCCGACCCTCGTCGTCGCGGAAATACTCCGCTAGTGTGAGCGCGGTCAGGGCGACGCGGGCACGGGCTCCAGGCGGCTCGTTCATCTGGCCATAGACCAGGGAAGTCTTGTTGATAACGCCCGACTCCTTCATTTCGAGCCAGAGGTCGTTTCCTTCACGGGTGCGCTCGCCGACGCCGCCGAAGACGGAGTAGCCGCCGTGCTTCATCGCAACGTTGTTGATCAGCTCCATGAGAATGACGGTTTTGCCGACGCCGGCTCCGCCGAATAGGCCGATCTTTCCGCCGCGGGCATAAGGCGCGAGCAAGTCGACGACCTTGATACCGGTTTCGAATGCTTGAACTTTGGTTTCTTGATCGACGAATTCCGGAGTGGGCCGGTGAATCGGATAGGATTTTTTGGAGTTGATCGGACCCGCTTCATCCACCGGCTCGCCGATCACGTTGAGAATCCGGCCGAGGGTTTCTTCGCCTACTGGCACGGTAATTCCCGCACCCGTATCCATCACGTCCATGCCGCGGACCAGACCTTCGGTGGCGTCCATGGCAATACAGCGGACCGTGTTTTCACCCAAGTGCTGCGCCACTTCCAAAACGAGATTCCACGACTGGTCACTGATCGCCGGATTGGAAGCCTTCAAGGCGTTGTAGATCGACGGCAGCGAGCCGTCGGCAAACTCCACGTCGATGACCGCGCCCAAAACCTGGGTGATTTTCCCCATGTCCATAAGTATTAAAACCTCCGAATGATTCCTCGAATCGTGTTCGTGCTCGTGGCTCGCGTTCGCTCGATCATATTCCGATCACGGACACGTTTCACGATCACGTATTTTCCTACTTCAAAGCTTCCGCCGTGCCGACGATCTCCATCAGCTCACGCGTGATCGACGCCTGCCGCGCCCGGTTCATTTGCAGCGTCAAACTGCCGATCATCTTTGCCGCGTTGCTGGTGGCCGAGTCCATTGCCGTCATGCGCGCGCCGTGCTCGCTGGCCGTCGCTTCCAACAACGCCCGCTGCGCGGCAACGTCGGTAATTCTCGGCAAGAGACTTGCCAGAAGTTGCTGCACTCCCGGCTCATATAGATACTCCGTCAATTGCTGCGCTTCTGTCTCACTACTCGTCAAGGCAATGGGTAGTAGTTTTTCCAACGTCGGTACCTGAGAGAGAGCGGAGCGAAATCGGCTGTACAAGATGTAAACTGCGTCAGTCTCGCCATTGAGAAAACGGGCGATCAACTTGTGAGCGATCTGTGCCGCGAGCTCATCGGCCGGCGTAGCCAGGATGCCGATGTAGCGGTCGACAATGGCCGCACGGCGGCGGCGAAAATGATCGGCTCCTTTGCGTCCAACCAGAGTAAGCTCGATTTTCTTGTCGCCGCTGTTTTTGCGAATGAACGCTTCGGCGGCACGAATCAGATTGGCATTGTATCCGCCGCACAGGCCGCGATCCGAGGTAAACAGGACCAGGTCAATATTCTTTTCGTCGCTAGCCCTAAGCAGTGGATGGACCTCGCCGGACACGCGAGCGGTGACGTTCTTTAGGAGTTCGGTCATCTTTTCTGCATACGGTCGCGCTGCCACCGCCGCCTCTTGGGCGCGGCGCAGCTTGGCCGCCGACACCATCTTCATGGCCTTGGTGATCTGTTGCGTGTTGCGAACCGAGCTGATCCGCTTACGTATTGCTTTGAGCGTCGCCATGCGTCATTTTCGTTTCGGGTTTATGGTTCCGCGTTTCGAGTTCACCCGAAACGTGAAACCCGAAACTTAAGCCTTGAACACCCCTTTAAACTCTTCCAACGCCTTCGTCATCTTGGCACGCAGATCGCCGTCCAACTCGCGCTTTTTTAGAATGTCAGCGAAGACGTCCGGATGCCTCGAGTCAATGAATGAATAGAGCTCCTGCTCGTATTTTTTCAGCGCCGCCGCCGGCAGCTCGTCGACGAAGCCATTGGTGCCGGCGTAAATAATTAAAATCTGTCTTTCGACCGGCAGCGGTTGATACTGGTCCTGTTTTAACAATTCGACCAGACGCGAGCCGCGACTGAGTTGGCGCTGGGTGGCCTGGTCCAAGTCGGAGCCGAATTGCGCGAAGGCCGCCATCTCACGATACTGCGCTAACTCGAGGCGTAGCGTGCCGGCGACTTGCTTCATCGCCTTGATCTGCGCGTTGCCGCCGACCCGGGAAACGGAAATGCCGACGTTGATCGCCGGGCGAACACCGGAATAGAAGAGATCGCTTTCCAAAAAGATCTGCCCATCGGTAATTGATATCACGTTGGTCGGAATGTAAGCGGAAACGTCGCCGGCCTGGGTTTCGATGATCGGTAAAGCTGTGAGCGATCCGCCGCCGCGCGCATCGCTCATCTTGGCGGCGCGTTCGAGCAAGCGGGAGTGAAGATAGAAAACATCGCCCGGGTACGCTTCGCGTCCAGGGGGACGGCGCAACAGCAACGAGAGCTGGCGGTAGGCCACGGCGTGCTTGGACAAATCGTCGTAGATCAGCAATGCATGGCCGCCGTCATCACGGAAGTGCTCGCCCATCGTGCAACCGGAATAAGGCGCAATGAACTGCAGCGGCGCTGATTCGGATGCGGTCGCCGCTACAACGATGGTGTAGTCCATCGCGCCGGCCTCGCGGAGCCTATCGACGACTTGGGCGACCGTCGAACGCTTCTGGCCGATCGCCACATAAATGCAGATGACGTTGCCGCCTTTTTGGTTGATGATCGTGTCGATGGCGACAGCGGTCTTGCCGGTCTGGCGATCGCCGATGATCAACTCGCGCTGGCCGCGGCCGATGGGGATCATGCCGTCGATCGCCTTCAAACCCGTCTGTAGCGGCTCTTTGACCGGCTGGCGCGCGACGATGCCGGGCGCTTTGAGCTCGATGCGTCTTTTGTTTTTGGCGTCGATCGGCCCGCGACCATCGATGGGCTCACCCAACGCGTTCACGACGCGGCCGACGAGCTCCTTGCCGACAGGAACCTCGGCGATGCGCCCGGTCCGTTTGACTGTATCGCCCTCTTTGATCATGTGGGTTTCGCCGAACAGCGCAGCGCCGACGTTGTCCTCTTCGAGGTTGAGCGCAACGCCGTAAATGCCATGGGGAAACTCAAGCAGCTCACCGGCGGCGACTTTGTCGAGTCCGTGCACGCGAGCGATACCGTCGCCGGTAGAAAGCACCGTGCCGATTTCCTGGATCTCAACCGTTTTTTCGTAATCGCGAATCTGCTCTTTGATGATTCGGCTGATCTCCGCCGTGCCGATTTCCATATTGACGCTCCTTAGTATCCGCGCGCAATGCGCTGTTTCATTTTTTCAAGCTGGGTGCGAATGCTGCCGTCGTAGACTTTGCCTTCCAACTCGATCAACAACCCGCCGAGTAGGTCCGATTCCGTTTCCTGCTGCAGTACAACCTCTTTGCCGGATATACTGCGCAGCCGACCGCGCAATTGCTCGACCATCGCCGGCTCCAGACTGCTGGCGCTAACGACCTTAGCGTCGACGCGTCCTTTGACTTCATTGAGCAGTCGCCGATAGCAACTAACAATGCCGGTCAAATGGGTCAGACGATCGCGGTCCAAAAGCAACGAAAGGAAATGCACGCTTAGAGGCGAAAGCCGCTGGCTCCGCGTAACCTGAGTGAGAATGCGTTTTCTCGCATCGACGCCGAAGGCCGGGTTGGTCAGGACCTGCTCGAGTTCGGATTCGTTATATGCCGCATAAAACTCTTCGATCTCTTGGCCGATTTTTTCTTCTTGGCCGGCCTCGCGCGCCAATTGAAAAAGCGCTTTGGTATATCGCCGACTTAAGCTGCCTTCTATCATGAAGTCTAACCGATTGTTTGAATGAACTCTGCCACGAGCCGGCTCTGATCGGCGCCGGATATATTGCGCTGCACTAACTCTCGAGCCGTCGTTGCGGCCTGGTTGGCCATCTCCTCGCGCATCTTTTGGCGCGCAATTTTAACTTCTTGATCGGCGAGAAAGTTGGCGTCTTCTTTGATTTTTAACGCCATGGTATGCGCTTCACTGATGAGCTTGCTCTTTTCTCTCTCACCTTCCTCTCGCAGTGAGCTGTGAATTGACTGCGCCTCCTTGTCGAGTCCCGCCAGTTTGGCTTTGTATTCGCGGACCAGCGACTCAGCGGCTTGTTTCCTGGCCGTGGCTTGCGTAATTGCCGAGAGAACTTCTTGATGGCGCGTTTTGAGGAAGTCACGGGCCAGCGGAACTGCGAATTTAATAATGACGAAGGCGTAAATGATGAAATTGGCAAGGGGCCAACCCACGTCGGTGATCGACGGCGCGTGATGTTCGGCTTCGGCCGCAGCCGAGGCCCAAGCCTGTCCTGTGGCGAGGAAGTCAAGCGTGATCACGCGACTCTCCTCCCTAGTATTTTGCTTACCATTTCCGCGGCGACCGCAACCGCTTCAGTGGCGGCAAGCCGCCTTTCCCGTTCCATTGCGGCGGCCACTTCTCGCCGAACACTTTCAAGGGTCCTCTTCGCTTCTTCGCGTGCCTGGCCGAGAATTCTTTCGCGCTGTTGGCGGCCGTCCTGCAGGATCGCTTCCTTAGCGGCATATCCGGCGGCCTGTGCTTGGGCGATTTTCTCCTCATACTGAGCGCGCAGTCGCGCGCCCTCGAGCTCTAGGTCCGCTGATTCCTGCTGCGCGCCCGTGGTTTTGCGCTCGCGTTCTTCGAGCAAGTGCAAGTACGGCTGGAATAGGACTTTGTTGAGGATTAACAACAAGACGACGAACAGAATAACTTGATAAGCGACGCTGATGTCTAAAGAAATCATTTGTCCATTTTCGCTTTTGTGCACGCCCTTGCGAGTGTCTAACGCGCCTCGGCGATGCAAAACCCAAGGCCCAGATAATAAAAAAACCTACCTTCAGTGATGAATGTAGGATCTTGGGATGGAATTAACGGCGAACTGAAATCTAGTTTTTGGAATCAGCTTGCAGCTTTGGCGCTGGAACTGCCGCAGCCTTGTCCGCACTCACGCTTTGTGAACTTGCGACTCCGCCCTTTTGCTTTGTCACTCCCATGGAGCAGTCACCCTCAAACACCACACCCTCAGCGATGATCAAGCGGGGGGTATCGATATTGCCAATTAACCGCGCCGGCGCCGTTAACTCTACCTTTTCTTTGGCGGTGACGTTACCTTCGACCTTGCCTAGGATTACCACCACTTCGCCCCAAACCTTGGCGCGAACCTCGGCGCCTTCACCGATTGTCAATGTGCCATGGCACTGAATGTCTCCATCCACCGCTCCATCGATTCTGGCAGGACCTTGAAAGCTAAGCTGGCCAGAAACGCGGCTTCCTTTATACAGATGTCCGACCAACGCCGCAGTTGAAGGTTGCGGCGCGACTTCCGCTTTGGGAGCAGATTTCGCTTCCGGCGCAGTGACCGCTGGAGCAGGCGCCACCGGAGCCGTAGCAACTGGAGCTGGAGCCACTGGAGCCGGTTGAGGCGCTGGCTTCGGAGCTTCCGGAGTTTTTTCCGGCACCTTTTCAGGGACTTTTTTTCCACTGGGGTTTCGATCAAACCAAGCCATAAATTGAATGCCCTGTGGGCAAAGTCTCGTATAGCATTCACGAATCTCGTTGTCAAAACACCGATTGCCAATTGGCTGTGGCTCTGGCTCGCCGAGCCGGTGGGTAGCCGGTTTTATTCTCTGAATCAGCCGTATCGCTCAATTAGCGTGAAGCCGGGGACCGCTGATTGACACCGGACTCTCCTTGACCCCTTGGCCGACTTTGTTTAGCTTAGGGCGACGATTTTCCCAAAACGGCGAATATATGGACTTGAAATTCGCCAACGAAGCCGTTGCCGACCTAATACAGAAGTGAGGAGCCGATGTTAAAAAGACTTGGAATCATTACCACAATATTCATCAGTATGTCCCTCGGCTTGGCGGCCGAGACCCCGGAAAAGAAAGGGCCGGTGTACGCGACCCTAAAAACCAGCATGGGTGATATCGTCATCCAATTATTTGACGACAAGGCACCCAAGACGGTGGCCAATTTTGTTGGTCTGGCGAGTGGAACCAAGGAGTGGTTGGATCCGAAGACCGGTGAGAAAGTGAAGCGCCCGCTATACAACGGAACCATATTTCATCGCGTCATTCCTGGCTTCATGATTCAAGGTGGCGATCCGCTCGGCAACGGCAGAGGCGGGCCGGGCTATACCTTTGAAGACGAATTCGATCCCGACTTAAGGCACAGCAAGGCCGGAATACTCTCCATGGCCAACGCCGGACCGAACACCAATGGCAGCCAATTTTTCATCACCCATCAAGCGACGCCGAATCTCGACGGGCGGCATAGCGTTTTCGGCGAGGTCGTCAAAGGACAAGAAGTCGTCGTGGCAATCGGCAACGTGTCGCGCGACCCGCGTGACCGGCCGATCAAGGACGTCGTTCTCAAGGAAATCATCATCACGCGCGGCAGTTACTGAGCCGCTGTTCACGAGAACCCAACGATGCGCCTTCACTATCTCGGCACAAGAATCCCTTTTATTGCCAGCGTATTGTTCGTATTCGTCCCATTCAGGTCGAGCTTCGCCGCCGAAACGCCACTACTTCAAGCCACCGCCGTTTACGGTGTCATCAGCACCGACCCGGTTTACCTGGCGATCGCCCAGGAAAAAGGTTTCTTCAAGAAAAATGGTCTCGACATCAACTTGACGCACATCCCGACGAACCAAGCGATGCAAGCATTAGTCGGCGGCAAGATTCATTTCACGACCGTCGGTCCGCAAGTCGTCGAAGCTTCGCTCTCCGGCGCGGATGCAGTTTACATCATGGGTGTGATCAACAGCTTCGTTCTTTCCCTGTACGCGAAACCGGAGATCGCCAACGTCAGGGCATTATCAGGCAAAACCTTAGGGGCCACGAACAAGGGCACGCCGACGGATTTCGCGGCGCGCTTGATCCTCAAGCAAAACGGCCTGGTTGCCGACAGCGACGTGAAGTTTGCTTACTTGAAAGAAATCCCCGCGCTGGTCGCCGCGCTTAAAGAAGGCATCATCGACGCCGCCATGATCTCCTCGCCGAGCACGCTTACGGCGAGAAATCTCGGCCTCAAAGAGCTCGTTAATATCACCGCGCAGAAGATTCCCTACGTCCAGCATTCGATCGCGACAACGAGGTCGTACATCAATGCCAATTCAGATACCGTGCGCCGCTTCGTGCGCGCTGCCGCTGAAGCCTTAGACTATACGCGGAAGAATCGGGGAGAGGTTCTGCCGGTGATGTCCAAATTCACCAAGATCACCGATCCCGCCCTGCTTAACGAAGCGCTGGACACCTACGAGAAAGCCTGGGAAAGTTTTCCAATACCATCACAGACGGCTATCGAGGCCGTCCTTACATCGTCAGAGAATCCCAAAGCCAAAAGCGCCAAATGGGATCAATTCGTCGATGACCGGTTCATGAAGGAATTAGTCGCGTCAGGAATGTTTAGGTAGGGCAGACCTATGTGCCTGCCCTGTTCGAAAGCGCCGCTTATTCCAAATCATACGGCACGCCCATGTGTTCGCTCACTTCCCGCAATCCCTTGAGCACGGACGGGAGCAAAGGAATGCCGCGCTCCGCCCTCTCTTCGGCGGTTTCAAACTCAATCTCGCCGGCCACGTACACTCGCTCTTGTCCTTCGATCGGCGGCGTTGATTTCAATTCGCGGATCAGCCGGTCCATGTCTCTTTTGAATTCAGCGACCGGCCGAAAGGTATCGACGCGAATCGCGCCAAAAAAATGCCCGCGCGGATCTTGATCGGCATTGAGCGCTGTCATCGTTCCGGTCAATACGCCGCAGAGAATTTCCACGAGAATCGCAAGCCCATATCCTTTGTGACTGCCGCCTTCGCGCGAGCCACCGAGGGGCAAAAGTCGCCGCGCTTTTTGGGCCATGCGCGGATCGAGTGTTGCTTCCGCCTGCTCATTCAGCGCCCAACCCGCCGGAATCGACTTTCCTTGGCGCGCTGCGAGCTCCAATTTTCCAGCAGCGGCGGTCGTCGTCGCCATGTCCAATACGAACGGCAGCTCCTGATCCGCCGGAACGGAATAGCACATCGGATTGGTCCCGAACCTCGCCTCGCGCCCGAATGTCGGCACTACCTGCCTGCTCGCATTGGTCATGGCGATGCCGATCATGTCATGAGGCAAAGCGAGCATCGCGTAATACGCCGACATGCCATAGTGGCGGCTGTTACGCACGCCAACCATACCGATGCCGGACTCTTTCGCCTTGCGAATCGCCAACTCCATCGCCCTATGCCCGATGACCATTCCCATGCCGCGATCGCCATCGATCAGCGCGGTTGACGAGCTCTCAGAAATCACGCGAATGTTCGGACGCGCGGTCATCGAGCCTTCGGTCAACCACTTCACGTACCAAGCCTGTGGACTGAAGCGGATCACGCCGTGCGTATCCACGCCGCGTAAATCGGCAGCGACCAAGACCTTGGCGGCGATTTCCGCGTCTCCACTCGTCACGCCGAGTTTTTCGAAACTTCGACTGACGAATCGTGTTAGCTTCTCATGATTGACGCGCGTCATGTTTTCGGAATTGTGCTCCATGGGCCATTTACCTCCCGCACCACGTGATTAACTTTGATGCGCCGCCGCTGTCAAGCAAGTCATCGCCAAATCACTGATGAAAATTTTGCGCCTGAAAAATCTCCAGGACGCCGAACTCGGTAATCACGCGCTACAGTGGCTTTATAATCTCGACGTCAAGCCAACGATTTCGGGAATCCAAAACATCGCGCGGCTGCTCGCCCTCGGTTATCCGAAAGTAAAAAACGTTAAGAGACGTTGTCGACGACACGCCTTAGCAGCGTTTAGAGAAAAGTACTTTCTATCGGGAGCTCGCGGCGACGGCGAAAAAATAACTGCGGGGCTGCGTCATCACGAATAATTCGCCGACGTATTATCGAATGCCGAGATAATCGTTATAGATTTTCATATAGCGGTCATAGCCGCCTTCGGGCGTGATCACGTGAAAATTGCCGCTTTCCATAAGTTGATCGATTTCCCGCGATTGGCTTTTTATGCCACGGCGCAGCGGTATTTTTCCCGTCGCCGCCAGGCCGCGCTGTCCTTCCGCCGAGAGATAGAAATCGATCAGCAACTGCGCTGCCGCCGGATGGAGCGGATTTTTGATCATGGCGACCGTCGAGATTGTGGCCAAGGTCGGCGCGCTCGCAAGCCAATCCACCGGCGCTTCCTTGCGCTTCATGGCGTCCAGCTTCGACACTTGCATGAACGTAGTGAGCGGATACTCGCCGGCGGCCATTAAATTGATTGTATGCGTATAGCCTTCCACCAGCCGCAAATCTTGCTGCGAGAATTTTTTAAAATAGCCGATGCCCTGCTCTTCGCCGCGTAGAGAAACCATCCCCGTTAAGGGATACGGCACGCCCCGATTGACCGCCAGTTGGCCTTTGAATTGAGGTTTCAAGTAATCGTCATAATTTTTCGGCGCCGCCGTGCGAGCCATCAGCTTTGGATTGAATCCCGTGACAAGAAGATCGGTGGTGATCCCGGACCAGAAACCGTCGGGATCCCAGGCGCCCTTCAAGAGATTCTTAACTTCCGGCGATTGATACGCTCCGAGCACGCCTTGTTGTTTGAAGTACAGCAGAGGCTCTGGACTGTTGCCCAAGACGTCGGCTTGCACCCGGCCGGCGCGGAATTCCTGCATCACGCGCGCCGCCTGGCGCGACGAGCTGAGATACACATGGCGAATATTCAGAAACGGATATTTTTCTTTGGCGGCTTTGTTGAAGGATTGGAAATCGCCCACCGTCATCGTAGTGTAGAGAACGACTTCGCCTTCTTTCTTCGCCTGGTTTAAGATTTCCGCCGTCTGCGCGTAGGCGAAGGTCGAAAGAAATAGCGAAGAGAAAAACAGCAGGGCGATTCCGGTCATCATCACACGCTCCCCAATGATCAAAAACCAGCGCCAACAACCATCGGCCATATCGCCCACGAATCTGAAGTCCTAACGTTTATTGACTTGTTCGATGAAACCCGACGCCTGAATTTTCTGGACTATTGAATTATCGAAAAATTCCTCCGGCTTCATCGTTTTCGCCCGCGGGCTTTTCGCCACATCGAGAACCGCTTTGACCTCGGCCGCTGAAATGAGCGGCGTCACCGGAAACACGTCCTTGTAATCATCATAGACCGATTCGAGCACCGCTTGATCCGTGGTTTTGAGAAACTTGCCCATGGATCGCATGGTGGTCTCTTTGTCCTTGCGAATCACTGCTAGCGATTCGATATAACCGCGCAGAAATCGCGTCACCGCTTCGTTCTTTTCGCGGATCACTTTCGGCGCTGAAAGCATGGCGGTGAAAAGAAACGGCACTTTGAGAGCGGTAATATCGACGATGGATCTCAGCCCCGCCGCTTTGCCGCGGATCGACGTCGGCGCGGACATGATTCCCGCCGCGGCATTTCCCGCGCTCACCGAGTTTAACACGCCGTTAATATCCTGAGCATAAAGTATCCGCACGTCTTTATCGGGTTCCAAGCCGTTACGTTTGAGCACGATGCGCATTGCGTAATCGGTCGATGCCGCCGGCTGCGTCACCGCAACTACTTTGCCTTTCAAGTCCGCCATCGTTTTGATTTCCGGGCGCACGTAAAGCTGGAAGACAAACACCGGCAGCCCGCTGGCGACATAGGTTAAATCCGCGCCTTCGAGCTTGGCGTCGATACCCTGACTGCCGACGAGCCCGATTTCTTCGCCGCCGCCGACCATCCCTTGCACCGCAGTCGTGGCAGCCAAATATTTCAGATCGACGTTGACTCCTTGCTTCGTAAAAAGTCCCGCGTCTTGCCCTACCCAGATTGGCGCCATCACGCCGCTCAGGGCATTGTAAACCGCGCGCAAGCTCATTTCTTGGGCAGAGGCCGCCTGTACGTTGAGCATCGCGGATAAGCTAATAATCAAAAACGCTTTCTTGTACTTCGCGTTTAACACCATGCCGTCGCCCTCGCGGAATAAATTTTCCCCACCTTATCAACGCAATCGACAGATTTCTAGGATATTTCCCCGGGAGAAACATGCCAGCGCGATCCGCTGCTCGAATGAGTGAAAAACGGCACTGACATTGCTTCTTTCGGCGCGCGATGTCATAGAACCGAGATCCTGAAAATAACATGCTGGCCATCGGACTTTCCGTAATTTTTGTAATTGTCTTGATCGGTCCGTTCTTGAACAAAAAGATCGAATCGAACCTCGAGGCTTTTTTGTTCGCAATGGGGGTGATCAGCGCGACGATCGCAAATGCATGGAGCACAGAAGTCATCCATGAAGGTTTTATCGCTCCGATCAATATCACTCTCGCCGTGCTCGGCGCCGGTGTATTATTTCACTACCTGCGCCACTACATCGACCATGGCATGCGCCGCATCCTCATCACCGTGCCGCTGTCGGTCATCGTGTGTATTGGAATCATCATTCTCGGCCTGCTGTCGAGCTTGATTTCAGCGATTATCGCCGCTTTGCTGCTGGTTGAATTCATCACCGTGCTGCCGCTGCACCGCCATGCCGAAGTGAACCTGACGATTATCGCCTGCTTTGCCATTGGACTCGGCGCGGCGCTCACGCCGTTGGGCGAGCCGCTTTCGACCATCGTCGTGTCGAAGCTCAACGGCGAGCCTTATCACGCGACGTTCTATTACTTGTTTAATCTCCTAGCCTTCTACGTGGTTCCGGCGGTCGTGTTCCTCGGAATCATCGGCATTTTTCTTGTCCATGAGGCGCCCGAGGACACCGGGGAATCTTTGGCCGCTGAGGAGGAGGAAGAAAAGCTCAGCGAAGTATTTGTCAGGGCAGGCAAAGTCTACATCTTCGTCATGGCCCTCATATTTCTTGGCGCCGGCTTCAAGCCGCTCATCGACACTTATTTGCTTAAACTTCCTTCGCAGATTTTATTCTGGGTAAACATGGTGTCGGCTATCCTTGATAACGCGACGTTGGCGGCGGCAGAGATCGGCCCCTCTTTAAGCGCAGCGCAGATCAAGAGCGCGCTATTGGGTCTGCTCATTTCGGGAGGCATGCTGATCCCGGGCAACATCCCCAACATTATTGCCGCGCACGCGCTCCATATTAAGAGCACGGAATGGGCGAAGCTTGGGGTGCCGCTGGGGTTGGTCATCATGGCCGTCACGGCAGCCTTATTGTGGCTGGGATTCGTCTAATCGCGGCGACTGCTCGCGATCTCACTTTCCGAATTTCGGCGCCATGCTAGGCTTTGCTGTGCGACTTAAGCAGCGCTGAAAACTGCTTGTGTAGCTTACTCAGCTTCGGCGGGATCGTGTACTGGCAGTAAGGTTGATACGGATTATTGGCGTAGAATTTTTGGTGGTAGCCTTCCGCCGGATAAAATTCCGCCAACGGTTCCAGGGTCGTCACGATCGGATCTCTGAATGTCTTGGCATCACCCAGTTCCTTAATAAAAGCCGACGCTTCTTGTCTTTGCTGCTCATTGGCGTAAAGGATCGCTGATCGGTACTGCGTGCCGGCGTCGTTGCCCTGGCGGTTGAGCGTCGTTGGATCGTGGGTCGCGAAGAACACGGTCATCAAATCTCGAAAGGAAACCTCCGCTGGATCGAATTCGATCTTGATCACTTCGGCGTGTCCGGTTGTCCCCATGCAGACCTGCTCGTAAGTTGGATTCTTCGTCTTTCCGCCTGCGTAACCTGACACAACCGAATGCACGCCACGCAATTCGTCGAAGACCGCCTCGGTACACCAGAAACAGCCGCCTCCGAAAACCGCGACTTGGTTTTGTCCTTTACTCATTTTACCCCCAATTCTTGATTGACCTCGCGCTGCGCCAAGAAATCGAACACCCGAGCAGGCGGCACCGGCGCCGGTAAGCCGAGGATCTGCGCGTCGGCTTTCAGGGGCTCGTCGATTTCGCCGTCCGTGAGAATGCCATTGGTCGTAAACGCGCCGCGCGGAATCGCCCGAATCGCGCTGCCGATGGAACCCAGCGCGTGGGCTTCCCCCGATGCGATGGCGGCGATCGCCGCGTTCGTCCTTACTTGAACCAGTTGCGGATCGAGTCCTTCTTCGCGAAAAAATCCGCGTTCCCGGGCAACGAACAGATCGATCGACGCGATGCTGCGGCACGAGTAAGTCACTAACACGCGTTGCGCCGGGGTCTGTCCGCCCGCCAACGACGGAACCAAGGCGAGCAAAGCGGTGCTCAGGATTCTTGTCAGCGTTCGGTAAGCAATTGTCGCGGCACCTAAAACGATCGTTGCTTCTCTTGGTCATGGAAACGATGCCACGGTGAAGACGAAAAGAAAAGGTCCGCTTGCTGAAAACGCTCTTGAGAATGGCGGTGCCCGCGATTGGCGCGGTGATCGGATTTCTAAATCGGTTACGACACGAGTGAATCGCTCATTACCGCACCACTTCAGCCACCGCGTGAAGATTTCCCGCAAATAGCAACTCGATGGGCATTTTCTCTCGGATGCGGCGCGCTTCGCTCTTTCGAATCAGAAGCGTGACCCGTTCGGTCTTGGAGTTTTCTTGCGCCTCGGTCACAGAAATGAGTTTAACGGGACGGTTGAAAAAGAAAATGCCAATGCCTTTTTCAGGCCGCGTGAGCTCGACCTGCTCTTTGCCGCGCTTTGGCCTGAGCTTTAACAAAGACACCGGCGACGTATGCGGCAGCCGCCGGTCAAGGATTTGCGCCATTGCCAGATATTCCGCGCTCTGACTCGACGCCGGCGCTGGTGGAAAGCAGGCGAGGGAAATCACCGCGGTAAAAGCGAGTACCGCCACACTCCCGGGCAGCCAATCGAAGATTTTTTCACGGCCGATTTCAACAACCGCCTTTGCGCTCAGTATCGAGATCGCCGGCAACGCAAGGATGATATAGCGCAGGTATTGAGCTTTTTTCACCGCGCAGGCGGCGAGCACCAGCGCGATCCACATCAGAACAAAAGCGCCAGCGCCGCGCGCTTGACGGTCCATTTCGAAATTCCACAGACTGCGCGAAGCCGTCCAGGCGCCGATCCAAGCAAACGGCAGCCACGGCCAGTAGAGCTTGGAAAATTCGAAGAAGTAAATCTTCCAGAAACTCGCGAAACTCGATGTTATCCCGCCTCTAGTTCTGAAAAGCTCATGGTAAATCATATTCAGCGGACGCGTGCCCTCATTCCAAATCAAATAAATCCACCAGGAAAGCGGCAAGAGCAACAACGGAGACCAGGACAGCCAGCGGAAAATATTTTTCGACCATGTCGAGCGGTCCCCGTAAAAATATGTATGCAGCGGCGCAACAATAAGCGGCAACAGTCCCGGGGGACCTTTGGCGAGAACCGCAATCGTGATGCCCAGGTAAAATACCGGCGGTCCCCACTTCTTTTTGCTGAAATAAGCGCAAAAAGAAAGCAGGATTCCGAACATCATCGTGGAATCCAGGCGAAAGGTAACCGACGTGGCCATGAACAAGTGGGTCGTCGCCAGAGCCAACCCGGCGACCCAGCCTATCCGCGCTCCATACAGGCGTGCCCCTAGCCACGCCGTCAAGAACACGCCTCCCAGGCCGAATAGCCGTGAAAACAGCGTAACCGCCAATGGAGTCGGACCGAGGACTTTTATAGCGAGCGCCGCGAGCCGGAAGCCGAGCGGCGGCTTAAAGTAGTAAGGCACATCTCCCACCTTTAAGTTCAGGTAATCGCCGGAATCGGCCATCGTTCGCGCGATGCCGGCATACACGATCGGATCTGTCCTCAGCCCGGTGCGCGACGCCTGCGCGAATAGAATCACCGTGGCGACCATTGCCAGGACAAACCACCGCGTTCGCTCGCCGCCCAAAACACGCAAAACTTCTTTGAGGTCGAGTAAGCAGGAACGGGATATCATCTTGACTCTAGAAGCTAAAGAGAATGAGTTGCCGTAAAGAATATTCTCGCAAAAATAGTGATCGAGCCGCTGAATTGCAAGCGGCTCGTCAAAATTTTCATAGTGCCGAGAGACTGCCTCGTTATGGCGCGGATAGTCGTCCACGCTTGCTGTGTTTTCATTTGGTAGTCTCCATTCCGTGCCTCGCGCGCCCTTTTGTGTCTTTGCGCGAGACTGATCTTTTCCTTAATGGCGTTAAGACGCCAATCCGTCGTTGTAATTGCCTTTCGGCACGAAGTTGAAAAAATGGCCCGAGCCCTCAACGATGCGTTGCGAGTGCGGCGTTCCGGCCGGGATATTCACGCCGACGGGACTCTCGACGATAACTTTCTCGTCGCGTATCTGGAACTCGATCTTCAGCCCGGTGAGCTCCGGACCAGCGCCGACGGCGATATGCTGCGTGTCGCAGTTGTGCGTGTGCTTATCGACGTAATTCGCCTGTGTCGGATTGACGTTCGATACGCTCCGCACCACGGTGTAATAGCCGGCTTCCGGTTTCAGCTTGCCGTCGACGAACACGTAGCGCAGGCCCGGCGCGGCGTCAGTGTGATATTTGATTTCTGTCGTTGGCCTCACATCCGGAGGGAAAATGTAACCCGCATACTTAGCGAAATCCCGCTCGCCTTTGGCTAGATCGAATGGCCGGTCTTCGTGAGTATAACCGCGATCGCGGAACAAAACCGTCACGGTTCCGGCGCCTTTGGTAACTTTATATTCATGCACGGCGCCAGTGGGAATATAGACACATGCCGGCGAAATGATCTTATGCACTTTTCCTTCAAAGATGATCTGTCCTTCCAAACCGCTCAGATCAGGATTGTCGCCGATGAAATAATAGAATTCATCCGTATTGTGGCAATGTGGCACCTGATAGTCGGGAACTGGGTCGGGCAAATTTTTAGCTTGGTGGATCGCAATATAAATTTCGGCATCGGGGTGCGAGTCGCGGTTGATGAAAACATGCCGCTTCACCGGTAAAGCGCCTAACTGGCGCAGCGGCCGCTTCTCCTCGTGTTTTCCACCGAGAACCCCGGGGCGGGCTTTAACGATGTATTTTGAAAGGTCCATGCTCTGTCCTCCAGTGGGTGAGCGCCGCACGCTACGCCCAAAATCAAGATTTATTTGTTTCTATGCTATTGCTTTTTCACGACTCGCCCATAATTTTTTTCATGCGTTCGACGATATCCGGCGGCTGATGAATAACTTCTTTTGCCAGCGCTTCCAACCGTTCGCCGCTTACCGGTGCGAGTTCCCACTGCCGCTTCTTCGCCTCTGCGACAAATTCAGGATCTTTCATCATGTTCGCGTAGGCTTCGCGCAGCCGTTTCACGCGTTCGGCCGGAATCCCAGGCGTCGCTAAAATCGGCCGACCGAAAGCCCCCGGGCCGAGGACCACGCGCGCTAACCGTTTTTTTGCATCCATGCCTTTTTCCTGGTCCATCAGCTCCCAAATCGTCGGTGTGTCGGGTAGTCGGTGATTGCGCTGGTCCCCGGTTTGAACAAGGAATCTCACGAAACCGTTTTTCGCCCAAGTTTTTCCCGGCTCGCGTCCAAAAAAAGCGCTGATTGTGGTGCCGCGGCAGTGAATCTCGTTTTTCTCAACGGCAATATCGACGTCAGCCGCGCCCGGGTAGCCCGTCACCATGTTAATCTTTAAGCCAAAAACCTCTTCCAGGAGCTTCGGTATGTAATATCCGGTGCTGCCCACTCCCGAGGCGCCGCAGCGCGGCGCTTCCGCCGCTTTGCGCAAATCGAGCAGCGTCTTGTAAGGTTGATCCGAGCGAATGAATAATAGCTCGTCGTTTTCTTCCGGCGTGCCAATCCAGGTAAATTTCGCCCAGTCGAATTGCACTTCCTTGCGGCCGAGAAGCTGCGCGAAATAAATTGGCGCGGTCACCGCCCCGAGTGTCAGTCCATCGGGCTTGGCGACGCTATAAACGTAATTGGCCGCCGTCATGGAGCCGCCGCCGGGCATGTTCTGCACGATTGCCTCGGGTTTGCCGAGAATTTGCTTGGGTAGATGTTGCGCGACCACGCGCGCATAAAGATCACTGGCCGCGCCTGCCGAAGCGCCGACGACGATCTTGATCTGTTTGCCTTTATAGAAATCGCTCTGGGCTTCCAGTTGCGAGGCAAACAAAACAATCGAGCAAACAACCAGGCGAACAGACCACATCGGACTACCTCCGCTTCTTCTTCGGGAAATAGCGCGCTTCCAACTTCGTCAGCTCGCTCATCCCCGTGGCGTCCCATGGCAGCGCCTGGCCGCCGGTAAAGGGCGTATTCGGATGCTCTTCCAAGAACTCGTACCAAGCGCGCATATCTTTCTTTTTAAATGATTCGAGGAATCGCCACGAAGAAATTTTGAGCACTTGATCGGGGAGGAAAGTGTACCAAGCGGCGTTGAGACCTAGTTCTTTGTGCTCTTCAAGCGTCAACGCCCGTGTCAATTGGCCTTTCATCGCCGAGAACGGCCCTTTCACAACTTTCCGCGCTCGCTTGATCTCCGCCACCGAATGGGGCGCCTCAAATTGCACCCAATCGACGCCGCCATCTTTTTCATAGAGCCGCAGGCGTGTGAGCATTTCGGCCATGCCACCGTTGACAGCGTTGCGCGCGTAGCACTGCGCCATGATGACGAAGTTCGGATCGATTTCGTTCTTGGCGTCCACCGCCGCCCGGTAGCGCGACACCGCGTCGTCGCGCGAGACGATCGAAATGCCCGTCGACATGGTGCGGCGCTTTTGTTCCAGCGGTTGATCGTCCAACCGCAAGCCCGCGAGTCCAGCGTCGACGCACTCGCGCACGAGACGGCGCACTGCCATAATGCCGCCATGTCCCGTGTCGCCGTCGAGAATGACTGGCATCTTCACGCTCCGCGCGATCCACTTGGCGAAGCCGACGCACTCGGTCATCGAGAGAATGCCGAGATCGGGGAGTCCTGTGTAATTGCCGCCAGTGATGCTCGTGCCCACGAAGCAGACCTCGACGCCGCTGGCTTCCATGATCTTGGCATGAAAAGCATTAGGCGCACCCAATACAGCGAGGACTTTTCCTGGACGCCGCAACAATTTTTTAAGCTCGAGTCCCGGAGCGGTCGGCTTCATTCAGAATACCGCTGATAGTACCGCGCGGCGTTGTCCCACAGGAGCTTGCGCATCTCAGCGTCTTTCAAGTTCCAACCAAGCACCGTCTCAACGGAAACTGGGAACCAACTCTCACCGTGAGGATAGTCCGAGCCAAACATCAGAATTTCAGCGCCCAATAAGTCGATCACGCTCCGGGTGATGGCTGCGCCTTCGGAGACTTCAATGCTTTGGAAATAGCGGCCACCGGTGACGTACTCGCGGATGGTCTGCTTGAGCGGTGGCAACGCCTCCGCACAGAGCTTGGTATGTTCTTCGAGACGATTGACCCAGGCGGGCAGCCATCCGTGACCGGCTTCCAAAGTTCCGACGCGAATGTTCGGATAGCGGTCCATGATGCCCGCGCCGATGATCGACGCCATGTTGCGCTGCCCGCACCACGGGTGCGCAGCCGATCTCTGCAGCCATAGATTATCCCAGGAGTCCAATCCACCCGGGGCATAGGGCGGCATGACCGTGAACGTGTGCAGCGCGATGGACAAATTGTAATCCGCCGCCGCCTGCCAAATCGGCTCGAGATCGGGATGATCGAGCGGAAATTGATAGGGCGCGTAGACAAAAACCGCCAGCGGCCAAGATTCTTTCGCAGCACGATGCAGCTCGACGAGGGAAGTTTTGATATCGCGCGCGGCAACCAGGACAACGCCTTTCAAACGGCTCGGAAAAGCCGCGCAGTAATCCGCCATCCAGCGGTGATAGGCCTCATACACGGCCGTTTCGAGCGCAACGTCTTCAATCGTCGTCCAACAACCGAACCAGCCGGAAGGCAGCATGAGATTCACATCGACGCCTTCCAGATCCATATCATTAATACGCACACCTGGATCACGCTCACAAAGTGGATTCGGCTTACCATGCTGGTGGCGTTTGTAGCCGCTCATGTACTCCTTGCCTTGTGGCTCTTCATCGCCAGCGAGGCCTAAACGACGCTTGTATTTGCGTTCGCCCATCAAGTAAGTGACCGCGCCATCAATGTTCCGCGCTCTGTAGTTTTCGTATAGCGCCAATTTCGCGCGAGCGGGAGCGCTTAAATACGGCTCCAAGAGGTCGGCATCGGGCCTGACATGGGTGTCGGCATCGAAGATTTTGTATCCATTGCGTGCCACTAGTCGTTCCTTACTACGTGTCAAATTGAGTCGTCAGAATCAAAACCACTAGCCGCAATGCAGCGAACTGTCAACCTTGTCGCCGCCGCGAATTGTTGACTTCCACCTATGAACATGATTTTTCTCTAAATTCTGAAAGTAGATTAGGAGGACCATTATGGCCAAAATGTTAGTCGCGGGTGAATCGGTCGATTCCGAGAGCGGACAGACCACCGAAGTACGCAATCCCGCCACCGGAGAAGTTGTTGACACCGTACCCAAGGGAACTGTTAAGGATATCCGGCGCGCCATCGACGCCGCTAAAGGCGCACTCAAGAAATGGTCCGCGATGGCGCCATCGAAGCGGGGCGCCGTGTTGTTGGCGGCGGGCCATACGATTCTCCAACAGGAAAAAGAACTTGCCACGTTGCTGACGAAGGAACAGGGTAAACCAATGCGCGAGTCCATTTTGGAAATTCGCCGGTTTGTCCACACCCTCGATCATTACGGCGGCATGGCAAAAACCATGCGCACGGCGGCGGTCATGCTCGATAGCGGCCGCCACGGCCTCGTTCTGCGCAAGCCCTTAGGCGTCTGCGGCTCGATCGTGCCATGGAACTTTCCGGTGTCTTTGATGGGCAATAAGCTTGGGCCGGCG
>VBKY01000181.1 GCA_005879255.1 Deltaproteobacteria bacterium | reverse complement strand
TTTTCATGTCGTCAGTCTTGGGGTCGGACAGGAGGGTAAAAGGCAATTTGTATTTCCCGGCAAACTTGTTGTGCGATTCGATGCCGTCTTTGCTGACCCCCAAGACCACCGCATTGCTCTTCTTCAATGACGAACCCAAGTCGCGAAAGCCACATGCCTCCTTGGTGCAACCGGGCGTATCGTCCTTCGGATAAAAGTAAAGCACCACGGTCTTGCCCTTGTAGTCTTCGAGCGAATGCTTTTTGCCGTCGTTACCCTCCAAGTCGAATGCTGGAGCCTTCTGGCCTTCGAGATTTTTCATCAATATGCCTCCTGCAAAATGCTTCAAGATCGAAAGGATTTAGAAATCGACAATGAAACCACCCTAGCTGCGGAATTTCACGCGAGCATGACGCGCTCAGCCTTGCGCGCCATCCGGCGAATCGGATCGTAATCGGCGTCATGCGCGGCGATAAAGCGCGCGATCCGAGCTCTGGCTAAGATTTCTCGACCACGCTGTTCCAGAGCCAAATCAAGCAATATGGACCGCAGCTCACAACGCAAATCGAGCGACACCTGTTTGGATATCACCCAAGGCGGTATCGGACTTGGGCCGATGGTCTCGATCACGCGAATTTGCCGGCCTATTCCCTCGCGCTCGGCGACGATCCATTCCAGGACCGTGCTATCGATCGCGGCGCCATCGATTCTGCCGGATAAAACCATTTCAAGGGACGCGCTGTGCGCACCGGATTCAATGACCTCGCCGAAGAAGCCGGCGCGTTGACCAAGCTCAGCGAGATAAGCACGCACCACATTGAAACCGGAATGCGAGCGCGGTTCATTGAAGGCCCAGGATCCGCCGCAGAGATCTAGAAAACATTGAAATGGGCTCGAGCGCCGGACCATCACGTCGGAAAAATAAACTGGCTGACCTTGGTATCGTTCTCCCACAGGAACCGGCACCACCAGCAACTCCGTGCGACTTTGCTCGAGGTCAGCTTTGTGTACATAAGGCAAGCCGCAAAGCCAAAGGAGCTGGATTTCGCCCTGGTCAAACAGTCTTTCGCGCTCTTGCCACGGAACATCCGTGACGCATTCAGTCGGCACACCGAGTTGCGATTGAAGATAAACTGCCAGAACTTGACAGAGCTCTTCCGTATTCTCTGCCATGCACGACGCCAGTTTCAATCGAAACATCAAAAGCCTTATTCGCTCACCTTGACGCCGCGCCAAAAGGCGACGTAATTCTCTATCTGCTTAGCGGCCTCCTTCGGTTCCGGGTAATACCAGGCAGCATCTTGATTCACATTTTCGTCGACTTGAACGTGATAGTAGCTGGCAAGCCCTTTCCAGGGGCAAGTGCTATGTTTTTCGCTCGTGCGAAAATATTCTTTCTTGACCGACTCCGGCGGAAAGTAATGATTTCCCTCAATGACGATGGTCTTGTCTGATTCCGCCAGCACCGTATTTTCCCATGTGGCTTTCATAAACTCACCTCCTTAATTGCTTGATTAACTAGCTCGCAGCAAGCTGCGGGGTATCGACAGACCTTTGACAATTTTCCTCAAAGTTGTCACCCCCGAATGTTTCCATCGGGGGTCTAGTCAGAGTTCGCCTGGATTCCCGCTAAAAGCATGCGGGAATGACGGACTATAAGAGGACTACAAATCGCCTAACGCAGCAAAGATTAAACTGACACGCAGCGAAACTTTGCAAAGACATAGGGGTAGTGAGCTTGGTACCAGTTGCGAAAGCTCGACCGTAGCAAATCCGTGCTGGTCGCCCACGACCCGCCCTTCAAAACAAAATGTTTGCCGTCAAAAAAATCCTGCGAGTAGTCGGGGTAGCTTTTCATGTAAGGTGAAAACCCCGGCAGCGGCGCGAATTCAGTGTCCGTCAGTTCCCAGCCATTACCAAACAGCTCAGCAACGCCCCAGCGGCTGTTTCCAGCCGGATAGGCACCGACGGGCATCGGGAACCAACGGTTGAAATCGAAATTGCCATGGTATTTTTCCGGAGTGGTGTCCCCCCACGGATATGCAGACTCCCGTCCGTCAGGCCCGTAAAACGCCGCCCGATGAAATTCGGCTTCCGTCGGCAGCCGCTTCCCGCGCCAGCAAGCGTAAGCGCGCGCTTCGGCGAGGCACACGTATACCGGCCAACTCGACACACCCGCCAGCGGTAAAAAGTCGAACATCGCTCGATACAACCAATCATCATCCCGCCTGGTCCAGCAAGTTGGATGAGTTTTACCTTCGAGCATCTTCCAGCGCCAATCTTCCGGTCGCCAATAGCGCTCATCGTCATAACCACCTGAATCGACGAAGTCGAAAAATTCTCCGCTGGTTACGGGTAGATAGTCGATATTGAAAGACGGCACGTCGATGACCCGCTCACCGAACTCATTGTCCCAACCGAAAAGGATATCTGTAAATTTGGCGCCCAAACGCGTTTTCCCGGCAGGGATCGCAATTTGTCGCTGATTTGCGCGGGATTGAAATGAATATCGCGGCAAAGGCTCGGGCCGCTGTTTCTTGTCGAGTGGCAACTGCTGCATCGTATAGAGCAAAGTTTCCTGGTGCATATACTCATGCTCGAGTGCCATATGAAAAACCCGACCGCGCTGTGCCATCACGTCGGTTGAACCGCGGTGCGCGATCGCTTCCAGGGAATCCAAAATCGCACCGCGCACGTTGTCACGATAGGCCACGACGTCACCCAAACTCGGCCATTGCTCGGGGACTTCGGGATGCCAATGACATTCCCCCGTATCGACGTCCGGGTCGATGCCGCGGCAAAAAAGATCGTCGAAATAGGGATTAAAGGACTTGCATTTAAGTATGGCGCCACAAATCTGATTCCACGAAAAGGCGGGCAGATGACCGACGTAGAAAATAACTGGATGGCGCCAAACGATCGGCTTGGACAAGATTTCAGTCGTCGGCACGAGCGCGAAAATCTCATCGGTTCGCGCCCACGCCGCGATAAACCTATCTCGCAAAAGCTCGATTTTGCTTGGTTCAAAGCGTCTCAATGGCAACGCCATAGCGTCTCCTCCGCTGATATTTTGTTGCGGGCTATATACTAAATAGGATTAACCTATGGGAAGGCCGAAACCAAGCCCCTGGGGGAAAAAAATGGCGCGTCTACCCCTGTTTTAGGAATTCTCGAAAGGCTTGGGCGATAGGATGTAAGGGGCGGCGAGCGTGGTAGACCTGGTAGAACTCACGTTGCATGGTCAAGCCGCGAATCGGGATTTCGACGAGATTTCCGGCCGTGAGCTCGCGCCTGATGGAAATGCGCGACAAAATAGACATGCCGTATCCGGCTATTATCGCTTCCTTGATGGCTTCGGTGCTACCGAGCTCCATGGAAATGTTGAGCAGCTCGTTTGAGACTTGCTTGTTCTTGCTCAGCAGGCGTCGCAAGGAATCCAAAGTCCCCGAGCCGCGCTCCCTGGATATAAATTTTTCGGTTCGCAGATCGGCAAGCTGGACAGATTGTCGCCGGGTCCAGGCATGATCCTTCGGCACCACCAAGATCATCTCGTCATCCCATATCTTCTCGAAGGCGAGTCTGGCGTCCTCCGCTTTGAAACCGACAAACCCCAGTTCAACTTTGCCATCAAGAAGGTCCTCTATGATTCCCGCCGAATCACCGATTCTCAGTATCGGTCGGATGGCGGGGTATTTTTCTGTAAAAGCGCCGAGTCTTTGAGGCAAAAGATATTCCCCCGGCACGTTGCTGCCGCCGACCCATAGCTCGCCGCTCAGCGTGCCGTGAAATAGCTCGACCGCTGCGACGGTTTCTCTTTTGAATGCGAGAAGATTCTTGGCGCGCTCGGCGAGGAGTTGGCCCAGAGGGGTTAAGCTGACTCGCCCGCGGATACGGTAAAGAAGCTTGCCGCTAACCAATTTCTCCAACTCCTGGACATGCGCGCTGACCGTGGGTTGGCGTAGTGACAGCAGCTCCGCCGCCTGGGAGAAACTCTTCAACTCGGCGACCCAGTAGAAAATTTCCAATTTGTGCAGGTCGAGATCGGCCTTTATTTTGCCCATCAGAAGTGGCGAGTGGTGGGCTTCGAACCTAGGCGGTAAAAAACAATGGCGCCGCCGGAGCATGGCCAGCCCTGCCAAACTGAACGATCACTTCTTTAAAAATTCCAAAACTTCAGCCGGATGCGCTTCCGGATTGGTGACGGGAATCCAATGTTTCTTGATCGTACCATCAGGTCCGATCAGGGCCGTCGAGCGGATCGGTCCTTCGACCGTTTCGCCTTGGGCGTTCTGACGCGGTCCCCAGGCACCATATGTCTTCATGACCCCTACTTGCGAGTCAGACAAGAGTACAAACGGTAAGCTAAACTTGGCGACGAACTGGTTGTGCGAATCGATACTGTCCCGGCTCACTCCCACAACCACCGTATTGGCTTGCGTTACGTTTTCAATAGCGTCGCGGAACCCGCACGCTTCTTTGGTTCAACCAGGTGTATCGTCCTTAGGATAAAACCAGAGTATTACGTTTTTCCCGGCGTAGTCGGATAGCGAATGCTTCTTGCCATTGCTCCCCTCCAAGGTAAATGCCGGGGCCTTTTGACCTTCAAGACCTGCCATTGTGCCACCTCCATCATGTTTAATGTGACTCTTTGTTTATCACACCCGCAAACGATCAATCAAATCTAACTTGTCTGGCCGCAGGGTTTAATAAACGCCTTGTGCTGGTTTGGGCCGCCATGGTGGCGCGCTTTTGATATTCGAAGATTGATGATCGAGGATAGAAGATCGCGATCCTCGATCGTCCATCCTCGATCATCGGCTACTCTGCGATCACGTTGGGTAGTGGTTCATTTTCAATCCGCCATGACTCTTAAAATCGAGAGAGATTCCTCGCTTTGCTCGGAATGACAACTACATAAGCCATGTGTCATCTCGAACAAAGTGAGAGATCTTTCCCAAACTGAACCACTACCTCACGTTGTCAAGCTCGCCGGTTGACGGTATATTTCACTTAGAAATGGCAAAGCAATCTTCCCTGGCTGACTTTCACAAAGGTAACGGTGCCGTTTTCGCTGAGCGCGATGGCTGGCTACTACCGCTTCACTTCGATGATAGCAATGCCGAATACACAGCGGTACGCTCAACTTGCGGCTTCATCGACCTGTCGCACCGCGGCTTGCTACAATTGACCGGCCCGGACCGCCTGTCTTTCCTGCAGGGGATGCTATCGAACGACCTCAAGCTCTTGAAACCTTTCGAAGGCCAGTACGCGACTCTGTTAACGCAGCAAGGAAAAGTTATTGCAGACGTTCGGGTGCTCTGCTCACTCAATTCTTTTTATCTGGATTTTTGGGAAAATCTTAAAGAACGGGTGATCGAGCATCTCAACCGCTATTTGGTCGCCGATGAAGTCGAGATCGCCGACCGCTCGGATGAATATGCGACGCTGTCAGTCCAAGGACCACAGTCCGAAGCGCTCCTGCAAAAACTCTTTGGCACAACTGAATTGCCTGCACAGCCTATGCATCACGCCATGGTCGATGTTGATGGAACGGCGATTTGCGTGGTCCGCGCGAGCCATACCGGAGAAGCGGGGTTCGATCTCATCGCACCAAAAGCCGATCTAAGAAACCTGGCGACGCGATTGAAGGAAAGTGGTAAGCCATTTTCCGCGGCGTGGGTCGGCGAGGATGCGCACAATGTTCTCCGCGTTGAGGCCGGAATTCCACGCTACGGCGTCGACTTCTCCGACGATAATTTGCTCTTGGAAGTCGGTATCGAAGATGCCTACAGCTACACTAAAGGTTGCTATTTGGGCCAAGAAGTCGTCGAGCGCATCCGCTCGCGCGGCCATGTCAACAGAAAGCTCTGCGGTTTGATGATAGAAGGATCTCAGCCGGCCGAATCTGGCGCGCTGCTGTACGCAGCCGAAAAGGAAGTCGGCCAAATCACCAGTTCAGTCGTTTCTCCGGGTTTGCGCCGAGTGATCGCTCTCGGTTATGTGCATAAGGATTTTTGGCAGCCGGGCACGGAGCTTTCGATCCACCGGGATGGCAACAAGGCCGGCGCCACTGTTACGCCCGTGCCATTCCTAACGTCCCCTTGAATCCCCTCTTCAAATCCGTATATTAATCGGAACTTTCGCGGGTAAATGAAAGGAAATAGGGAATGGCCAATTTTGTCAAGATTTGTAAGACCAGCGACGTCAAAGCCGGCTGCGGCAAAAGCGTTGAGATCGACGGTAAAGCCGTCGGGGTATTCAATGTCGACGGCAAGTTTTACGCCATCAACGACGTATGCGGCCATCGGGGCGGCCCGCTGGGCGAGGGCGAACTGGACGGCACCACGGTGATCTGCCCCTGGCATGGCTGGCGCTATAATGTTACCAGCGGCGAGAACGAGCTCGTACCCAATCTCCCGACGGAAAAATACGAAGTCAAAGTTGAAGACGATGAGATTCTAGTCGAGCTGCCCTAACTGGGCACATGCTAAATGCAAAAGGGCCCGCTGTCTCGCTCGAGGCAGCGGGCCTTTTCGCTTTTCGACCTTATGATTTCAGATAAAGTTTAATGTAATCGTTGAGCGCGTCTTTGGTGCTGTCAAACGCAAGATCGTGCCACGGTACTTCATTGGGCGGAAAAATGCGCGCTTCAATAGATTCATCGGCAGCGGCGAGTTCGCCGCCGATCACTTGGGCCGTATAGACCACGATCACGTTCGGCGAGCGGGAATAGGAATAGATGTTGAGCAGCGGTCCAAGTTTTACATCGAGTTGCGACTCTTCTTTAGTCTCGCGCACAGCCGCATCCGGGACGCTCTCGCCGCGATCGACGTAGCCACCCGGGAATACCCACTTGCCCATCGCCGGCTCGACGCCTCGTTTAAGCAAAACAATACCTCCGTTCAGCGTGAACACAGTACCCGCCACGACTTTGGGGTCCTGATAGAAGATGAAGGAGCAAGTTTGACAAACCAGCCGCTTGGGTTCGTGGGACTTTACCAATCGGTGTTCCAGTCCGCCGCCACAGCGCGGGCAGAAGCGATATTCGATTTGGCCATGCGCGTGAGCTTCGTGATGGTGCCGATGATGGTCTGATGTCATGGTTTTCTTTTTATCCCATATTCGGTTGAAACAAAAGGATATTTCTGCAATCGTGAAGCATGCTTCACGCGGTGATTTTCGATTTCAATGGCATCATCGTCGACGATGAGCCAATCCATTTCAAGTTGTTCCAACGGGTCCTCGGCGAGGAAGGAATCACTCTCACCGAAGAGGCCTACTACGCGCGTTATCTGGGCTTCGATGACCGCGGCGCATTCATCGCCGGATTTCACGACAACAATCGCTCTTTGACGGACCAAAAGCTATCCGAATTGATCGATCGCAAGGCGCTGTATTATCAGGACGCGATAAGGAATCACGTAGTCATTTTTCCAGGAGTCAAAACCTTGATATACGAGCTGGCTCCAAGCGTCCCTCTCGCGGTCGCTTCCGGCGCTTTGCGCCACGAGATAGCAACAATTCTCACAACTGCGGGATTGTTAAATTACTTTCAAGCGATCGTCAGTGCCGAAGACGTTGAGCAAGGCAAGCCCGAGCCGGAAATTTTTTTAAGGGTTCTGGCGAAGCTCAATGCGGCCGCCAGCCCGCAGATCGAAGCGGCCAATTGCGTTGTGATAGAAGATTCGAAAGAAGGTATCCACGGCGCGCGCGCGGCTGGCATGAAATGCTTGGCGGTAACCAATTCACATCCAGCCGAGTTGCTCGGCGAAGCAAACGTGGTCGTGAAGAGCCTCGAAGAAGTCACGCTGCCATTTCTGCAACAACTCTGCGAAAGCAACATCTAAATATTAGATTTGTGCTCGTAGCCTCCGGCGCTGTAGGGGCAACCCCCTGTGGTTGCCCGTCCGAAAGGGCAGACACGGGGGTCTGCCCCTACAAAACCGCAAGAAACACGACGGCTTGCCTAACATTGGCAGTCTGGCTTACCGATACGGCGATCGTTGCGGCCGCACCGTGATTTCTACGGGACAACTCGTGCTGGGCGAACTCAGAACATAATGCACCGCTTGCGCGACATCGTCGGCTTGAATCATTTTGCTCCGGTCTAACTGCCGGTTTGGCGGAATCAACGGCGTGTCGACGAAGCCGGGCAAAATCACTGAAACTATGATGCCGTGCTCCCGCACTTCATCGTAGAGGGACTGCGTGAAACCGATCAGGCCGAACTTTGACGCGGAGTAGGCTGCGCCGTTGGCTTCTCCGGTCTTGCCGGAAACCGAACCGATATTGATCACCGCCCCTTCGCCCTTGGCGATCATCGCCGGCAGGAGTTTTTGCGCCAAGATCATCGGCGCGCGCAAATTGAGGCGCAACGTTTGATCCCAGTCCTCGACATTTGCGCGGATCACCGCCGCGCGCTTGCCCCAGCCTGCGTTGTTGATAAGAATATCGACGCTCCCCCACTCCTTAGAGCTCTCCTCCACAAGGCGCTCGATTTCGTCATCCCGTGTTAAATCCGTCGGGATTGCGACCGCCGCGCCGCCATTTGTGTGGATTGTTTCGCGGACCACGTCGAGTTGTTCGCGCGTGCGCGCCGCCAAAATTACCCGGCAACCGGATTTGGCGAGTGACATGGCGATTGCCTTACCGATGCCTCTGCCGGCTCCGGTAACGAGGGCAACTTTTCCGTTGAGACTGGTCACTGCTCTGTGTGAATTGTCTAGTGAACCGTGGGGGTCTCGTCGTCGGGCGGCGCCTGCGCCACGGTGGAACCGTGGTGATGAATCATGCGCCAACCATCGGTGCTTTTCTGGAAAATATTGGTCGTAAGGATGCTCGCCGAGACCTTCTGCCCTTCGACCGTGCTATTGAGGTTTTCGTATAGCGTCACCCAGGCGAACTCGCCATGAATTTCAATCTTGACATCGGTCAAGGTGAAGTGGATCGACGGCGTATTCTCGAAGATGCGCCGCCAGCTCTCCATAACCGGTTTCCACCCGCGCAAGATGCGCCAGCCCGGATGGCCGCACTGAATTTCGCCGTCTTTGACCCAAAGCGACTCCATGCGTTTGAAATCAAGGCTTTCAAACGCCCGATAAAAGGCCAGATTAGCATTCGCGACGTCTTGTTCATCGGCAGTCATAAAATCTAATGCTGCGGCTTGGGAGTGACGAATACCAGGGTCACGAGTCGTTGCTGGCTGCGATTGAATACGCCGTGATTCTGTCCGGCGGGTGCGAGCGCGATTTCGCCCGGACCGAGTTCCCGTTCTTCATCGCCGACCTTGAACACGCCCCGCCCCTCGATCACGTAATAAACCTTGTCCTGACCGCCATGCGTGTGCGGGCTCTGCTCTTGTCCCGGCTCGAAGCAGTAAGTGTCGCAGAAAAATCTATCGGTTTCGAACACGCCATTTTTCTTCATCTTCTCCGCTGAAAACTGCCTCGCATCCGCAAGTGTCTTGAAGTTACTCATAGCAACTCACTCCCATCTGCAATCCTATCGAGGATACTACCACAGCCCCAACGGCATGCAAAAGCGTGACATTTTTGCTATCTGTAAGCGATGGATTCCGTGCTGATCCGTTACCACGAAATCGCGCTCAAGAAAGGCAATCGTCAATATTTCACCGAGTTGCTCAAGCGCAATCTGCTCGCCGCAGTCAAGGACCTCGGCCCAAAGGAGGTTCGCAGTTTATCCGCTCGCTTGTTGCTAACCTTCAAAAAAGACATCGATGCGGAAATCACGATTCAGCGCATCCGCACGGTGTTTGGCGTTGCGAATTTTTCACTCGTCGAGCGCACCGCCAGAGATATCGGTGCTCTCCGGAACCGCATACTGGAATCGCTCAATGGCACGCAGTTCGAATCCTTTCGTATCGAGACCCAACGGGGCGACAAAACTTTTCCACTCACTTCTCCCGAGATCAACCGCCAGCTTGGCGCCGCGGTGAAAGAAAAGTCCGGCGCGCGCGTGGACCTGATGAACGCGGAATTTACCGTGACGGTGGAGATCCTGCCGCGCGACGCTTTCTTTGGCTTCAATAAAATCGCCGGCGCTGGCGGCTTGCCGGTCGGCGCCAGCGGGAGATTGATCGCTTTGATCTCCGGTGGCATCGACTCACCAGTAGCGGCTTATCGAATGATGCAGCGTGGCTGCCGGGTGATTTTCGTTCACTTTCACAGCGCGCCTTATCAGGACAACACGTCCCAGGAAAAAGTACGGCAGCTGATAACGACTTTGACTCGCCATCAATTTCTTTCTCGTCTCTATCTCGTGCCGTTCGGCGAGATCCAACGCCAGATCGTCGCATCGGTTGCGCGGCCGCTGCGCGTCGTTCTTTACCGGCGCATGATGCTGCGCATCGCTGAGGCGATCGCCCGAAAAGAAAAAGCCAAAGCTTTGGTGACTGGGGAAAGCCTCGGCCAGGTGGCTTCACAGACCCTCGATAATATGGTGGTGGTTCAGCAGGCGGCGCGACTGCCGATCCTGCGCCCGCTGGTCGGCATGGACAAGCAGGAAATCATCGATCAAGCACGCCGCATCGGCACATTCGAAATTTCTGCGATTCCCGATCAGGACTGCTGCCAGCTTTTCGTGCCCAAGCATCCGGCGACCAAAGCCCGCTTTGCCGACGTGGAGCACGATGAAGCGAGATTCGATGTAAACGAGTTGGTCCGTTATGGTGTCGATAATGCGACCGAGGAGGAGTTCAACTTTCCAAAATGAAGCACAACCTAACGGCTCAACCCCTTCAAACCGTTCAACCAGAGGTAGATCGGACGCTTGTTGGCCCGTCCGCTCAATTGTTTGAACTAGTTGTCACGTCCCATGATGGTCGGGCGATCCGCAGTGCCGCACGATTGGTCTGCCACAGGTATCAGCGATAGCCGGTTACGTCGGCGGGTTTGCCTGCGTCCTGAACTTCAGTGACGTACCTCCAGGCATCGGGCTGGCTGCCGTCGAGATCGGTGAAGTTGTAGATCTTCGCCAGCTGTCCGCTGGACAGCGACTTTCCGTTCCAGCGCGACACGTCGGGGTCTTGCGCGAGCGCCGCTACGGCCCGGCCGACGAACGCTGGACTCTCGGAAATAGCGAAATGGGGCGAGCGCGCTGTCGCATCACGCCAGTTGTCTTCGGTAACGCCATAAGCCTCGAGCATGGCCTCTGATCGCAGCCAACCCGGAGTGAGTGACACAGCTGTCGCGCTGTAGGGCCGCACCTCGTGCGCTAGCGCGAACGCCATTCGATTCACTGACGCCTTGGCCAGGTCGTAGAAGAAGGAGACCCGGTAGTTGGCCGCGTTGTACTCATCCGTTCCGTCAGTCACCTCGACGACCAGGCCGCCGGACGTCTTGATAAGCAGCGGTATCGCGAAATGGCTGGTGATGGCGTGGGTGTCCACGGCCAGGCGCAGGGTACGCAGGCCATAATCCAAAGAGGATTCCCAGACTGATTTGTTCCACTCCATCTTGGTCGCTCCCCAGATGTTGTTCACCAGAACGTGCAGGCAGCCATGTTCGTCCTTGATGCGAGTCACCAGGGCGGACACCTCGCCAGGCACGAGATGGTCCACTGGGACCGCGGTCCCGCGGCCGCCGGCCTCGTTCACGAGAGCCGCGGTCTCTTCGATCGTCTCCGGCCGGTTCATCTCCGATCGCTCGGAGCGGGTCGTTCGCCCGGTGACGTAGACGGTCGCTCCAGCCGCGCCTAATTGCACAGCTATCCCTCGTCCCGCTCCTCGGGTCGCTCCGGCGACTAATGCGACTTTGCCCACCAGCGATTTCTCCACGGTTTGTCCCCTACCACGAGTGACGCATAACGGGTAGCGGTTGAGCGGTCGCGTTCTTCAGCGGTGCGCTCCAACCGCGTGTTGGGCGGCTCTGTGCTCAACAATTCATTTTCTTGAAGCGTATGTTTGGATGACATCGAGAGCAAGCTCCATCATCAACCGGTTACCGTTGCTCCGACGCTCAGCCTTTTCGGCGTCATTCAACAAAATATGTTCCTTCTGTCTTGGGTTGTCGAAAGCGTAAGCGATAGAACCTCGGTCCATGCCGAAGTACTTGGCCACGGCAAAGGTGGCCGCTGTTTCCAAGTCTACTGCGGCGCAGCCAGACCGATACCAATTCTCGATGTCATCCGCACCTTCGGCGAAGAGCGCAGATGTTGTGTAAATGCATCCCTTATGGAGCTTCACACTTTTCAAAGCTTCGCTCGATATCCATTCTCGAACGTCGAGTGTTGCCGAAACCTTTGTTTCTCCTGGCGTGTAGTACTGAGAGGCGCCTTCACCACAGTAAGCCTCTGACGCAGAGAATAAGTCTCCGGCAACCATTTCATCAGCCAGGGCACCACAATTACCTACTTGGATAACCAGCCGTCGCCATAGGTGCTCCGTACACCGACGCATAAGCGACAGGATAAGGTCCCAACTCAGCAATGAAGAGATCGTCTAGAACACCATTGGGTGTTCCGACTTCCAGTATGTTCGTGAAATGTTCTTGAGCGAGCTGATACCAATGTCTGAAGTTGCGAGTTCCTCTGACGAGCAGGGTTAGGGGAATCCTGCGCTGGGGAATGTTCAATATGGACAGCCAGTCCTGCCGTGTCAGTTCCTTAAGCATGCGGCGTGATGCCTCACTGGAATGCTCCAGTCCGCCCAACGTTTACGATGACGGGCCGTGTATGGCGGGAGCAATCCCGCTGAACAATGTCCGTTCCATCGTCGAGTTA
>VBKY01000180.1 GCA_005879255.1 Deltaproteobacteria bacterium | reverse complement strand
CGAGCGGGGTCATAGCCATGGAATTACCTCAGGCGCCCATGCTGTGCAAAACTTTGCCGACTTGAATGCGAAACAAGCCGTTAAGCGTGGAGATTCGAGTTTGAAAATAATTGTAGAACATCACTGCAATGATAGCGATTCCCAGGCCCAGTGCCGTTGCCACCAACGCCTCCGATATGCCGGCAGCGACGACGGCGAAACCGCCGGTGCCGGCGATCGCCATGCTCTCAAAGGACTTGATGATGCCTACGACCGTTCCTAACAGACCAATAAATGGAGCGCTGCTGGCGACCGTGCCGAGGATCCAGAGATGTTTTTTTAGTTTTTGAGTTTCTTCGAACATCGCTTCCGTGGCGATGTTATTGGCACCTTCCAACCCGGCGGCTTCTCGGTCCAAAATATTAAGGAAGATTCTGCCCGCCGGACATTGAGAGTTCTGCTTGCAAATGGCAATCGCCAGGTCCCGTTGGCCTTTTTTGATCGGTTCCAGTATCGATTCGGTAACTCTCAAGGTCGCCGAACCGATGTTTCTGAGCGACCAGAGCCGCTCAAATACAACGGCCACACTGACGATCGACAAAAGAATCAGCGGATAGGTGGCGATGGCGCCTTTGTGAATGATGTCAATAAGATCCAGACCTTGTGGCTGCATGATGAATCCTTCCGGCTCGCTCCGACGAAGATTACCTGAAAGGGAAATTTAATCAATGAAACGGCCGAAGTGAATTAAAGCAGATTTGGGCGCGGGCTCAACTGCGCACGCGAATCGCGACTTCAAAGCGCATAATCAAAGGCTCGTTGGCGAGATCTTTCAAGCTTTCTGGAATCGCTGGGAAGGGTGACGCCCGCCGCATTGCTTCTAACGCGCTGAGGTTAAGCCGTGAATCGGAAGTCTCTAACACTTCAGCGAGCGTCAATTTGCCGGCGCGATCGAGGGCAAAGCGAATGGCGACTTTTTGTACTCCGCTAACGTTGTCGGGAAATTTCCAGACGGACTCAACACGCTTCTTAAGCTGATTGAGATACTGGCTGTAGTCGGCGCTCGGCATCCCTTTGAGTCCCGTCAGGCTGCCGCCGCCAGTGCCGGTTCCTGTGCCGCCTCCGGCCACTCCCGTACCGCTGCTACTTCCGCCGGGAACGCCGGAGGGACCGCTACCCGTACCGGTTCCTTTGAGAGCTCCCGGAATCTGCGCGCCCTCCTTGAGCGCTTTAATTCCCGGACCTTCGCCGGCGCCCTTGAGTGCGGCGAGACTTCGTTGATTGGCTTCCAAGTCGGCAACGGCGCTACCGGGAAGATTTGTCGGGCTTTCCTTCGTCGGCAGACGAACCAAGGAATCGGGTGAAGTTTCTTTCACGTTTACCGACTCACGCGTGTTTGCAGCCAAGATTTTCGGTCCTGGTAGCGTAATCGGATTGGCTGGCGGCGCCGTTTCAACCGGGTTGTTGCTGGCAACCGAGCTTTCGATCGAACCGCTGTCTAACTTACCGGTTTGTTGGGCCGGCCGTACCGGCGTCCCCAACTTTGGCATTGTGCGAGGCCCGCCGGGACCCTCGCCCGGCCCGATACTTTTGTTGGCAGAGCCGCCGTCTCTTACATCTAGAAGCTGCACCGAAATTGGCGTATTCAGTTCCGGCTTCGGAATAACGGCAAGCGCCGCCAACTTCAACGCCAGCAAAAAAAGCAATCCATGGAAAAGCACGGACGAAAACAAAAATGGACTGCGCAGCAGAGAGAAAATTTCCAGTTCGCGCCAGTCAGCAGAGGTTTGGTAAATCATTTCAGCTGCCCGGATTTGACGTTCGAATGATTTCGGCGGATGGAGCAGGGAGCTGTTCTTGTTTGGAGAGTATTTCCAGGCCGGCGGCGCTGACATCGCGCCGCGTCAGACGGCCGTTGTCGTAATAGGACCATAAATCGATGATGCCATCACCGTTAAGGTCGCGTTCCTCTTTCATGACGATTTCGCCGTCTCTCGTGGCATCATAATAGATCCACAGATCCGGCCGTCCATTATTTCTGGTATCTTTTTCAACTCTCGCAAGCCGGCCATTTTGATAGTTCGCGCGATAGGTCATTTGTCCTTGGCCGAATTCATCGCGCTCCTCACGCACGATCGTGTCGTTATCGTAGTAGAAGATTGTATCCGGCCGGCCAGCTCCTTTCGAATCAACGTCGCGGCGTATCAGCCGGCCATCTTTGAAATAGCTCCACGTGTCGACTCGGCCGTCGCCCTTCGTCGATTCTTCCTGGCGCATGATTTCACCCGGCTTCAGCGGGTTGTAATAGATCCAGAGGTCCGGTACGCCGTCGCCGTTTATGTCCTTCACTTCGACGTTCTTGAAGGGACTGGGAGGGGACGGCGGTGGTGCTGACTTACCCAGAGATGACAGAGTCACGTTTTCCGGCGGTTTGGTCGGTTGAGGTATGCCACCAGGCAATGCTCGTTCAGTCGGCTTAGCGCTGACGGCTGGTTGGACCTGGGGTTGCGTCGTGGTAGACGTGGCGGTCGCGCTAGCGATTTGATTTTCTAGATCTCGCTGTCTCGCCAATTCTTGTTCGATGGCGGCTTCGAGTTGCTGATCCTTCTGCTGTTCCGAATGAATCTGTCGATTGAGCTCACCGTAATGTGAATCGGCGGTAATCAAGCCGGCGATTAATCCAATGACTAAGCCGCCACCAGCGCCGTAAGGTCCGCCGATCGACCCACCCATAACCACGCCTTCCATCGCCTTGTTCCAGGCGTGTTGCCAACGTTGGGAGCCGCTAATCTGAGGCGCTTGCGGCGCCGTTGGAGCACTCGCGTTGGGATTGGGATACTGCTGAGCGGAGCCTGGCGGATATTGTACCGGCACTGCGTTGCACGCGTAAATCCCGAGCAGTAGCCCGAGGAAGAAGAAACCGCATCGCCCATTCATGGCCTTTACCTAAGGGTTGAGATGTTACTTTATTTCCGCCCCAGACTCCATCCCTGGTAGCGTACTTGCCGTCCTTCTGTCGTTGGTGATCGATGGTACATAACTTGTCACGCTTTGGAGTTCCTCTTCAACCCGTGCGAAGGGCGTGGATGCCCGCGGTGGGTCGGCATTGGGCAGTTGTTCCTGACTGACCACCTGGCCTCCTTTAAAAATATACCGGGCAGTGATTTTCCCCTGATAGTTTTGATCCTCGAGCTGTTCGACTTGCTCACCGTTGTGAAAACTCACCCAAACGTCAACTCGGCGGTCACCATTTGTATCGGCCTCCTGGGCGGCGATCTGACCATTTTCGTAGAGGATTCTCAAGTCGAAAATTCCATCACCATTGGTATCGCGCTCTTCGCGCACGAGTTGATTATCCTGAAAATAAAAGACGGTGTCCCACTTGCCGGTTCCTTTGACGTCGCGCAGACGTTTCGTGAGCCGGCCTTGGGAAAAGATCTCAATCATATCCAAGCGACCGTGCCGGGCGGTGTCTTCATCGCGGCGTATGACTTCGTCGCCTTGAAAATAGACGACTCGGCCGACTTTGCCGTTGCCGTGCAAATCTTCCTCCTGTTTGACTAACCGGCCGGCTTGATAATAGCCCCAGAGATCAATCTTGCCGACGTGCTTTCGGTCCAACTCTTTTCTTACCAGCTGGCCATTTTCGAAATAGGAAAAACTATCGATCTTGCCATCGCCCTTGGTATCTTCTTCCACGCGGCTGATCTTACCGTCTTTGTAATAAACCTTTCGAGTCGCCGCACCCGACGCTTTGGCGTTCTCCTCGCTACGCAAGGGTTGGCCATTTTCATAGTAAACCCAAAGGGTCGGTTTTCCGGAGTGCTCGGTATCTTGGCCTTTGCGTTCGATTTCACCTCTGGCGTTTAGATAGAGCCAAGTATCGATCTGACCGTCGTTCTTGCTCGCGATCTCCTGCCGCGTCGGTTTTCCCGACTCGTAGTAGACGATGACATCGGCTTTGCCATCGAAATTGATATCCTGCTCGACCCGTTCGATCTGACCTTGCCGATTATAATAGATCCAACGGTCCATCTTGCCGTCATTGTTGGTATCTTGCTCTTGACGGGTCACATTGCCGCGCTCGTCATAATAGAAACTTGCGACCGGCTGTTGCGCGTGTGCCGATGGAACCGATTTCACGTCGGAAAGCAAAGCTAACAACAGGCTCAAGCCGATGCTGAGATACCGTGTCATCGTTTCAAGACTCGCTGAATGTGCGCTGCGGCCAGCTTACCGCACTTTGTTGTCTGTTGGTTTACTCTGTGAAGCAGAATCATCGAGAGGAGTCTTCTCGCTGTCGGCAACGGACTTTTTAAATCCCCTGATGGCTTCGCCAAGCGACTTGCCGAGTTCGGGAAGTTTGCTCGGACCGAAGACGATCAAGGCAACGAGAAAAATAACCAGAAGCTCCGGGGCGCCAAGACTGCCAAACATAAATACCTCCCGCTGAGCACGAATCACGCTACGCCGCGGACTCGGCGAAGTCAATGTAGGAAATTCCTCAGCTGGCGTCGTCCCGGGCGCTGCGCAATTAGAGCGCGGCCCACGCCGGAAACGAACGATGGCGAGCCATTTCAATTGATTGCCTCACGGGTTGCAAATCGGTGGCTGTCAGGTAAACGTGAACGATTGAGGTTCATCGCGAGCTATTCAGTGATAATCAATAGCGCGAAATTAAATCAACAAAACGCCGATAGGGCCACTGCCGCGTTCCGGATGGCAGACCGGTGGCTGCCTTGGCTATTTTGGACCGCCGCGGTTGGCGTCTTGATGTATCAATTGGGTGGTGCGGCTCTGTTCGACCCGGACGAAGGTAGAAACTCCGAAAAGGCCCGTGAAATTCTCGTGCTAAACGATTGGGTCACGCCGCACGAAAACTTTCATCCAGTTCTCGATAAGCCGATTCCCTTTTACTGGCTGATTGCTCTTTCGTACAAACTTTTCGGCGTGTCCGAATGGTCGGCGCGCTTGCCATCCGCGTTGGCCGCTTTGGCTTGTCTCATTCCTGTCTATCGTTTCGTTGACGTGCGCTGGGGGCGATGGGAGGCTCTCTGGAGCGCGCTGATTCTACTCACTTGCGCGGAGTTTTTCACCCTCGCCCGGATAGTGATATTCGACATGCTTCTTACTTTTTTTGTGACGCTGGCTTTATGCGCTTTCTATGAGGCGGTGCACACGGACGAGGCGAGGAGACGACGGTTGTGGTGCCTGGCCATGTACGTCGCTCTCGGCGCCGGTACGCTCATAAAAGGTCTTGTCGGAGTCGTCATACCGGGAATGGTTATCTTTTCTTATTTGCTGCTGACCAAGCAGTGGTCGAACCTACGGAGAATTTATCTTGTTCCCGGCGCGATCATATTTCTCGCGATTGTCTTACCTTGGTATCTCCAGGCCAACGCGCAAAATGCCGGTTATCTACGTTATTACTTTTGGGACGAGCACTTTGGCCGATTTACGAACCCAAGTTTCCATCACACGGAACCCTGGTATTATTTTATTTTGGTCGGCATGGTCGGTTTTTTCCCGTGGACTTTGGTGCTTCCTTTTGTGGCGAAACAATATTGGAAGAAGAGTCTGGACGACAAAACGCTTTTTCTGATCCTTTGGGTTGCCTTGCCGTTTCTTTTCTTCTCTGTTTCGAAATCCAAATTGCCCCATTACATTTTGCCGATCTTTCCCGCACTATCGATGTTAACAGCGGCGGCGCTCGTGAGCCTGCACCAGAAGCTCCCAGATAAAGCACGCTCAGCGTTGTCGCTGATCTGGTTTGCTCAAATCCTGATCGCACTCCACTTGGTTGTTGGATCGATGCACCCAACGATTTTGCCAGACCCAATTCGGAGCGGTGTTAGCGCTATGTCTCAATCTCTTTGGGTGTATGGAGCATTCATGGTGCTTGGGCTGGCTTATCTAGCCATGAGCAAGACTTCGCGTCGATTAGTAACCCAACGGCAACTCTACATCGTTCATGGTCTCGCCCTGTTCTTGTTTCTAGGATTTGCCGTGGAAGTCGTGATCCTGGTCTCGAGCGATCGCTCTGCCAAAGCCGTGGCGGAAAAAGTCACTCCACAGATCCGTGAGTCAACTCAACTGGTCTTTTATGAGACTCATCTGGCGGGAATGTCGTTCTATCTGCGCACCGAGAGACCGATTTGGCTGGTCATCCATGGTAACAAGAAGCGCACGTTTTTAGGAAATTACTACACGATCGCTGCACGCAAACATTTGATCACTCCTTGGGGCGATGCGATTTTCGATTACGATGAGTTTCGTGAAAAGTGGCAAACCATGAAACAGCCGCTCTTGGTTGTCGTGAAGGAAAAGAATTTGTCGCGCTTGGCGAAAGATGTCGGCGAGGAGCCGCGAAGGTTGGCTGCTGTCGACGAATATGTACTGGTGACTAAGCCGTGAAGTCGAGAAAAAGCCTTGATCGGCCCGCGCCGCAGCAAAGCGCTAGGATCGGCCAAATTGAGCTGGAACGATTAAGGCTACCATCATGAATGGCTGGGGGATCGCGCTTGTTCTGGGCATCGTTGAAGGTCTGACGGAATTCTTACCGATTTCCTCTACCGGACACTTGATCATCGCCGGTCATCTGCTTGGTTTCGTTGGTGAAAAGGCTTCGAGCTTTGAGGTAGCGATTCAACTGGGCGCGATTCTCTCAGTGGTATTTCTTTATTGGCGCCGTTTCCAAGGACTAATGCCGAACGGTCCTAGAGCATTCCCCAGCGCCGCCTCGACGTTAGCAGGTTGGTCTGGCCTATGGCGCATCGGCTTGGCTACGTTTCCCGCGCTATTGGTTGGATTTTTGGCACGTCACACAATCAAAGAGAAGTTATTTACGCCTGAAGCCGTGACACTAGCACTGCTCATCGGGGGAGTGCTGATCCTCATCGTCGAGCGGCTCGCATCACGGCAAAAATCAAACACGCTCGACACGATCACTCCCGCGCAAGCCTTCGGTATCGGACTATTTCAAGTTCTCGCGCTTTGGCCCGGCACTTCAAGAGCGGCAGCGACTATTGTTGGCGGCATGCTGCTTGGTTTGGACCGAAAGAGCGCCGCGGAGTTTTCTTTCTTGATTGCGGTTCCGGTGTTATGCGCGGCAAGCGGTTATGAGCTCATAAAGATGAGGAATCAATTAGTTTTCGACGATTCTTTACAGCTCGGTATTGGGTTTATCGTTTCCTTTATCGTCGCCTTGATCGCTGTGAAAGGCTTTGTCAGGTACCTGGAGCACGGCAAGCTTACGCCATTCGCTTGGTACCGCATCATCGTCGCCCCAGTTTTCTATTATCTCACGCGGGGTCTGAGCTTCTAAAAGCAACTGAAAACGGCAAAATGGGCTCGTTAAAATCAGATTCTCCTGTGGTCACGCCTGAATAATCCTATTGATTGTGCCGGTGCTTGAGCCAATCAAAGAGTTGGTTGCGATAATAATAGGCGACAATCAAGATGCAGATAGATGCAAGTAAGATGATCAAGAAGGTATGGTATTCTT
>VBKY01000730.1:1939-3471 GCA_005879255.1 Deltaproteobacteria bacterium | reverse complement strand
GTGCGAAAGATCTGATCGTCGAGATCCTCCAGGTCTGTCATGATGACAAAGGTAAAGTTTCCCGGCACGACACGCCGAACTTTTTCCGCGAAAAAGGCCATCGAATACGACTTACCGCTGCCCTGCGTGTGCCAGAAGACTCCGAGACGGCCCAAATCTGGGTGCGCCCGCTTTATCAGCGGAAGCTCTTCATCCGCGTCGTCCTCCACAACGAAGCGCTCGATATCTTTCGAAGGTTCCGCGTGTGGATCGGCGGCCAAGGGCAATGGCAGTTTCGGAATGGTATACGCAAGCAGCCGATGCTCCGGCGGGTATAACCTTTTCAAATCTTCCTGGCGGCTCACCGCCGCTACCGCGTTGTTAACGCCTAAGACTTGATGATTCCGCGCGACGATCTTCCGAGTTCCGCCCGGCTTGCTGTCGTCAAAGAGGATGTAGTTCTCAACGATATCGAGCAATCGATCTTTGGACAGCATGCCGTTGAGTAACACTTCCGCATCCACGCGCGCCTTTTCCTTTTCGTCGTTGCGCTTCCACTCGGCGAAGTGCTCCCATTGGCTGGTAATTGACCCGTAACGCGCCCGGTCGCCGTTGCTGACGACTAGAAAAGCATTGTGATGAAAGCCATGCGCGATGCTGTGCTCGTGGAGGTAAGCGATCAGGTTGTTGTCGAAGCCTGCACGGATGTTGAGGTACACCGCCTTGAGCTCGATGAATACCAACGGCAAGCCGTTTACGAAGCAAACCAAATCAGCCCGCCGGTTATAATGCGGCACACGCACGCCCTGAATCTTCAACTCACGCACGGCAAGAAATCGATTGTTGAGCGCGTTGCGGTAGTCGATGACCTGCGCTCGTTCCCGCTGCGTCTCGCCCCTTTGATCACGCCACTCCACCGGTACGCCCAGACGAATATAGCTGTAGAATTCCCGGTTGTGCTGCACAAGCGAGCGCGACAGATTTACGCGCGTTAACTTCTCGACGGCCTGCCCGCGCGCGCTTTGGGGTAGCTTTGGGTTCAGGCGCTCAAGAGCGGCGCGAAGATCCCGCACCAGCACTGCCTCGCGCTCGTTGGCTCTCCCCAGCGTACCGTTCGGACCGAAAGTCTCGTCGTTGTAGGCATACACACTTTCCCAACCAAGCGCGTCGCGCAAGTGATCGGCAAACGTTTTCTGGACCAGCCGGTCTTCGCTATTGATGTCCGTGATCATCGCTCTTGGACTGCTTTAGCCATCCGCACGCCGATTTCGAAAGCACGGTCCGGATCGAACTCTGCAAAGTCTCGATCGCGCAGCACAGGTCTCAACTCAGCCTCGACTTGCCAGCGCAACGTATCAAGCCGACTTTGGCTGACATCCACAGGATCGTTGCCCGGGATCGTCAGCTTTTGCCCAACTTGCTGAATAAAACTTGCCGCGTCCGGGCGCAGTCCGTCTTTGCGAACTGCATAGTCGATATCGAAGAAATCGCGGATAGCCGGCTCGCGGCGCGACAGTGCCGCGCGGAATTTTTCCGCCAGGGCTTCGGTCTTA
>VBKY01000730.1:0-1931 GCA_005879255.1 Deltaproteobacteria bacterium | reverse complement strand
AATGGCATCACCATCGGTTTATTTGTAACCGGATTGCGCAAGATCGTTTGTGCCGGACCATCGATCACGGGCGCCAACAACGGTTCACGCAAGCTCACTTCGACCTTGATTGTCTCTTGTTGTTGACCGAGCATTGAATTGTATCCGATAACCGCCACATATTGCGTCGAGTTGTTCGCGCCCTTCATTGTCTCGATCAGCCGAAACACGGGGACCGCTCTGTTTAATTTGCTTAAAGCGGATTTCACCTGCTCTGCCCGTTTGCTGCGTTCGGTCCGGCGAGTCCCCGCCGGAACGGGTATAGTATAATCCAAGTCCTCGCTCAGGCGGTAAAGCTCCGAATGAACTTTGGTCAGGCAAGTCCCGCCTTTGAAAATCAGCTCATCACCGGCTGCTTCGGACAAATAAGCGAGAAGCAAAGTGCAGAAGTAATCCTTTTCAATCAGCCGCGGTACAAACCCGCTCTCCGCCGCGGTGAATCGCACGGCTTCGCGAAACAGCAGTGCGTCTTCGTGAGCGCTGATGGCTGTTGGCTTAGCTTTGCTCATTGATGACCACGCCCCAGCGGCGGTTGACCGTGCCTCGTTTTGGTTTGGTAGGTATCCAAGGGATCAGGCTGGATGTCTTCGGCAGTGCTTTTTCGAGCTTCTTAAGCAGCGGGTCCGGGACGCCCTCGCGTTCCAGAAGCGCGCCCATCCGGCGGATCGTCCCGATATCACCGTACTTCAACGTCACAGCGACCAACTCAGCCGGCGTCACCCGCTTCCCCTTCAGCCCTTTACCTATCCATTCGTACGCTCGCGGCAGAGTGTTGAAACGCGCCCAATCATAAACGGCGTCCAGCAAGGTGCGGGCGAGGGAAGAGTATACCGCTTTCGCTCCCTCGGACGTTTGCACGACTTCGGTATCACCCAATCTTCCCTCACCCACTTCGATCAGAGTGAGCGCAACGGAGCCGATCTTGCGATCACCAGAGATTCGATTGTTGTACGCGTAAACGCGCGTCGGTACCTGCTCATCAAAGCCGTAACGGTTGAACGCGTTGGGACCGCATATTTGGTATTTCCCTTTGCAGTCCTCCATCAGCGTATTCAGGGCCAGGATCTCGTCAGGCGACCAAGATCCGCCTAGAGGAAGTTGAGCAGGCACCAAGTAGAGACCTGGACGTACGCGCGCAATGATTCCGCCCCGCGACATTCGTCGAAACAGCTCCCGTTCCTGATCACGAGTGATTTGCAGCGGACCGGTGAGGTCGCCGGTCCGGACTGTACGTAGTTTTCGCAGCTGAAGGTAGGCAAGTAACTGTGTCTCCTGCTGCCCAAGCGTCGTTTTCATGGCTGCATTGTACTTCTTCTAGATGGTTTGACAAGCCATCTAGAGGAAATTGTATGCAATGCCCGAAGGCTATATGCGGCCCTTCAACCGTGGTAGGAACAGATCTCGCGCGTCTCGCAGGATAGGCAAACAAATCCTGGACAGCCGATAACGGTGATCATCGGTTGGGTTCACTCAGATTAGCCCTAACTGTCGCTCGTGAGGGATTGGAAATACGCCAATAATTACCCAGGGATTGGGAGCAACAAAGTGAAACTGCTGCGTTGTGCCTAAGAAGAAGTGTAGATCTCGCTTACAAAACTCGTCGAGATACTTGGCTTTCACCTTTTGGAGAGCCGCCTTCTCGTCACCGTTGCAACTGCGTAGACAATTCCAATATAACGCGCCGATCTCCCAGTCCAATATCTGCATCTCGCTAGATTGGCCTGCATCGTCTTCAAATCGGTAGGAGAAATTATACGGCAATTTTTGAATCAGCTCGAATGTTTGGCGCCAAGTCTCTTCGGCGAATAGCTCGCCCTGCTGGGTACGGTTCCGCATCTCCACTACTTTCTTCGGGTCCCAATCGCGATCCTCTTCCTCCTCCCACACAAACC
>VBKY01000731.1 GCA_005879255.1 Deltaproteobacteria bacterium | reverse complement strand
GAACTGAGCCCGCTCCGAAATCTTCGCTTTCGTGAGCAGGAGCGCGACACGTGTACTTTTTGACTAGTTCTTTCTCGCTAAACGCAGGTCCGCAGTGACGGGCAGTTCAAACAAATCGCTACGAAGAAGCCGAGTTGAGAAAAACAATACTTCGAGATTTTCAATCTCCCCGGTTTTTGGGTTGAGTCTGGCGATGACCTCGTCCCCGAGTTCCTCAGACTCCTGTTCGGGATAGGGTGGCGTCTTGTTGATGTAGAGAATGTCTCCTTGGCGATCGTATTTAAATGTTAGCTTCGCTTCCATTCCACGTCTCCTTCCGGAATTCGCCTGGTAACATAGGCCGTGACGACCCAATCTCGGCTCTTGGGGAGGGCCTCGCTGACAACGACAACAACCAGGTGTTTCCCTGTCAATAGATCATCATACCATTTTGAAAACAGACGCGCATTCGCAAAACGCCCGCTTATCTGGATCACGTAAAGTGTCGCCGATCTGATCCTCGTGTTCCGGGAGCAGCTCCGGGTGGGTTTCTGCGATGTGACTCTCCCGCTCATCTGAGAGCTCGACCTCACCTCCAAGATAGGGACACGGAAATGTTTTCATCGGCTTACGAAACTAACCAAACTCGGCTCGTTGAACACGCACGATTATCCGTAATGCGGTGCGAACACTCTGCAGTTTTCATCGTGGACGGGTCCGACGTCGGACCATTTACTCGGGGCAACAGCCAAAAGCCTCCCGACCTCTTACCAGGCACAACGTTCGCCTACCCGGTTCATTCCCAAGGCATGTCGAACCAGTGGATGAACTCTTCGTAGCTGTCCTCGGCCAGGCTATACTTATCGCCACGGGCATTGGTGCGTTCAAACCGTACCTTCGCATCTTTGAACAATTGCACTACTGCATCGTGGATCAAGTCTTCAACCTCGCTTGGATCGCTCACCTCGGTGGCCTCGAGTAGAGAGGAAGCCAGTGAATGCTTCTCTTCCTCTCTTTCTCCGTCGGCGGTGGCCATGGCGGCTGCGTACTGCAACATGCCGGCTACCATGACAGCTAGACGGTGCGTGCGCCCGTCAGGAACGAGCTTACGTAACATACGCACCCATGCCTCGTAGGTGTCTGTGCCAACGACATCTCTCAGGCTGCGACTTCTTTCCTTGGCAACCGCTTTTGCCTGTTTCTTAGTCGTCATATCCCCTGGTCCAGCCTCCCACAAAGCTCCCAAATGCTATGGGCGCGTAATGACATCAAAATCAAAATCGGCAAGATGTTCATTCCTGGTTGCTCTTGTATGGTGCCTCGGGAAAGGTTTCATGGCCTACCTGATGAGAAACTCAGAATTCATAGCCCCTGCCCAACCAGTAATGCCAATCAGCGACCGCCTCTTTCGTCTCAGAGTCCGCTGCCCACGGTTCCAACTGAGACAGCGGCACCGCCAGTCTGCGGCCACAGCAACGCACTCGAACAAACATTTCAGATTCACACTCCTGTTCGCAAGCCATCCCCAGGACTTCGACCTCTTCCCCAACGCGCAATGGCGAGATCTCGCGCTTGGATGCGTAATCGATTTCCGTTGGCGCGGTTGAAGATTTCCGACGCACTGCGTCGGATTTTATACCTACCAGCAAACTCGAATACTCCAGGAAAAACCGCCTAAACAATTCCAGATTGTCCACCGAAAAGCCTTTACCGAACTCCGCTGTAAGTCGCGCCGAGAGATCTTGGAGCAATTGCTCTCCATATCCTGCCCGTCTCTTCCCGCGTTGTTCTTCTTCTACGATTTCCTGCCCAATCAACCAGTTCGCCATTACCTGCGCCGTGTTGACGGAACGCGCCACACTGGTCCGCGCAGTTTCAAGAATCCGCCGGATACGATCGTAGATTGAAGTAGATTTCCTGGACACCATAAGCCTCGTGTACTTTGCGTTCTTACGATTAATCGCTGCCCGTAGCAAGTAACAACATTCCTCAATCAGCCGCGACGCCTCCATTCGGCTTCCCCCACGGAATCGATTCGTTCACCCATCCGATCCCAACTTCGTAAGCGCTCTTCACTAGATGCCACGCCGGCCGGCCGCTGGTTGATTTGACCGAGCGACCGCAACACGCCCAGCGAACAGAATATCCGCGGAAGCCGGCAAGCCCGGCGGAAATCGAAATCAGCCAAACAGGTTCTTCGAGCGGATTTACAGTTCAGGCAGAATTGTCAAGAAATAAAGGCCAGGCCCCGTAATTGACCCCAGGGCTATTTTGTCGGCGCGATTTATATCAATTACGCCGCGACCGTCGGGATCGCGGTGCCGGGATTTTTCCTTTTAGACGCCTTCGCGGGCCTGACGATAAATCAGCAGCTTGGTCTGTGGATACCGTTTGCAGTGATCTTTCCGCTGATATTCTTTCACCATTCAAGAAGTTT